>CABXSI010000033.1 GCA_902514865.1 uncultured SAR116 cluster alpha proteobacterium | reverse complement strand
AGCAAAATATGATTCATTATCTCCAGCACACAAAAAAGTCATAGATAATAATTCTGGAATGTCGTTAGCAAAACAAGCTGGTGTTTTATGGGATGGATTTGAAGGTCCAGCGCGTGCCTTAGCCGTTAAAGCTGGAGGTGAATTTCATACCCTACAGGGAGCACCTTTAGCAGAAATAAAGAAAGCTGCCGATGAAGTAATTCGAGATTGGATTAAAAATGCTAATAGTAAAGGTCTAGACGGACAAAAACTTTATGATACAGCTAAATCTTTAATATCAAAATATGAAAAAACATTATAAAACTTTTTAATGAGTTTTATAAAAAAATTAATAGCTTTAAAAATAAACCCAGATAATAATTTTGGTCGTATTTTAAATAAAACCTCTAGATACTTTGCTATATTTGGAGGTTTTATTCTTTTAATTGCTGCCTTGATCAGTATATTCTCTATTTTTGGCCGAGTTGTATTTTCATCACCCATTTTGGGTGACTTTGAATTAGTTGAAATTGCGTGTGCAGTTGCTATTGGTTCATTTTTACCTTTATGTCATCTTAAAAATGGAAATGTCATTGTAGACTTTATAACAGCTAAATTAGCTAAAAATAAAATCTATTTCTTGGATGCTTTTAGCTCTCTATTATTCGGATTTGTAGCCCTTTTCTTTAGCTCAAGGATGATTTTAGGAGCAAAAGATATGTATGTTTACCAAGAAGAAACTATGCTTTTAGCATTTCCTATATGGGTACCATTTTTACCTGTTATCGCATCTTTCTTTCTTCTAACTATTTGTTGCTTTTATACTTTTATTTTAAAAGTCTATGACATATTAGGAAATAAGTTTTAATGGATAAATTTACACTTGGTATACTAGCTTTCCCAGTATTATTTTCTATGCTAGCTCTACGCATACCTATTGGCCTATCTATGTTAATAGTTGGTTGTACTGGAACCATCTTAATTGCTGGTTGGCTCCCAATTTTGTCTCAAGTTAAAACAAGTGCATGGCATTTATTTTCAAATTACTCTTTATCTGTCATACCTCTTTTTTTACTAATGGGAAACTTTGCTGGAAAAGCTGGTATGAGCGAAGCACTATTTAAATTTACAGGCGCTTGCTTAGGTCATCGAAAAGGCGGTGTTGCAATGGCTGCAATAGGTGCATGTGCAGGTTTTGGTGCAATTTGTGGATCTTCTTTGGCTACTGCTGCAACAATGGGTAAAGTAGCTCTTCCTGAACTAAGAAGACTAGGATATTCTGGAGCTCTTAGCACAGGTACATTAGCCGCTGGTGGAACTTTAGGTATATTGATACCTCCATCAGTGATTTTAATAATATATTCTATTTTGACTGAACAAAACATTGCTAAAATGTTTCTAGCAGCTTTTATTCCGGGTATTTTAGCTGCGTTAGGATATATTTTAGCAATTGCATTATACGTAAGGTTTGTGAAAAACTCCGGGCCTACAAAAGATAGAGTTGGTTGGAAAGAAAGATTTTTACTATTTAAAAAATATCTGGCAAATCATTTTAATTTTTTTGACTATGATTGGAGGAATATATTTAGGCTGGTTTACCCCAACAGAAGGAGGAGCAATAGGAGCAGGTGGAGCAGGTTTAATTGCCATTTTAAATAAAAACTTTAAGCTTAGAGACTTGGTAGAAGTAATTGAAAGTACAGCAATTACATCAGCTATGATATTTTTAGTGTTATTAGGTGCTGAGTTTTTTAATTCTTTCATAGCTTTAACTCAACTACCAAACCAACTTGGAGAAATAGCATTAGAAAATAATCTTTCTCCTTTTTTAATTGTAGCCTGTATTCTTGTCCTATATCTATTTTTAGGCTGTTTAATGGATAGTTTAGCCATGATACTTTTAACTATTCCTGTGTTTTTCCCATTAATCATGACACTTGAATTTGGAATGACACCTGAAGAAACAGCAATATGGTTTGGAATATTAACCCTTATAGTTGTTGAAGTTGGTTTGATAACACCACCTGTTGGATTAAATGTTTTTATAATAAATAAAATGGCTGGCGACGTAAGTATTTCAGAGACCTTTAAGGGTGTTTTACCATTTCTAGTAAGTGATATTTTTAGGGTTATTCTTTTATTCTCATTCCCTGGGATTACTTTATTTCTTTTGAAAGTTTTTTGAAATGAATGACCAAAATAAGAAATATTTGTGGAAAATAATTCAGTTAACTGGGGATTATTTGATTAATAAATTACCTGATCACCCTCATCATCCAAGTGGAAGGAATCCATATGCTCATGTGGCATTGAAAGTAAAAAATAGTTTTGGATCGAGTTACAAAGATTTACCTGATGAAAAGCTTAATGAAATAATAGAATATCTTAATTTAATTAAAAGGAATGAAGGTTGAGATAATTGAAAGTTAGAGAAAAGATTTAACTTTCAACAATAATTCTTCATTAATAGAACGATATTGATCTCCTAATCTATTTTTATGCCTTCGTGATCCAGGAAGCCTAACACCATCAATTGATAATAATTTTTGAAAAAAATCATCGCAATGTTTTTCCCAATTAGTATCAGCAATAATTTCTGGATTTAAAGCCATTATAAACTCTCCTCCACTTGGAGGGCCTCCATCATTATTGTCTTTTTCTTGGGCTTCATATGAAAAAACATCCCCCGTTAGACCAGCTGCAAATAATTCAACCATCATAGAAATTGCGGAGCCTTTATAACCTCCAAAAGGAAGTAAAACACCCTTTAAAATATCTTTAGGATCATTTGAGGGTTCTCCATTCTCTCCAAGACCTACTCCGTCAGGTAAATTATGGCCGTCCCTTGCTGCAATCATTACCTCCCCTTTTGCCATTGTGGCAGTTGCCATATCAAAAACAACTGGTTCATTATTACTTCTTGGCCAAGCCATTGAAATAGGATTTGTTCCAAAAAAAGGTTCTTTAGCTCCAGCAGGAGCAACCGATGGCTTAAAGGCAGTACATGCAAAACCAACTAAATTTTGTCTAGCCAAATATTCTGTTTCTGGCCATAAAGCAGCAAAATGATAGCACCCCTTTATACTTAAAACTGATATTCCATTTTTTTTTGCAGCATCCGCTAAGAGAGGTAAAGACGATTCGTGAGCCATAGAGGCAAAACCATTATCAGCGTTACATTTTAATATTACAGGGGAGACTTGTTTAATCTTTGGGGAAGCATGCCCATTAACTTTACCTGATTGCAAAGAAGCAACATATCCCGGAACTCTAAATAAACCATGAGAACTAGATCCATCCTCTTCTGCTTTTGTAATTGTGTTTGCTAAAGCACTAGCGTTTTCTTTATTACATCCTTGTTTGAGAAAAACATTAGTTACTAATATTTTAATTTCTTCTAATGTGATTTTACCAACATTACTCATTATTCTACCTTATTTTAATTTAATTGATGCCCTAAGATCAATCATTACAGGTGCATTTTGTGGTAATCTTAAAACAGCAAAAACTGACCTCGGATGCTTTCCTTTTTCTCCTAATTTTTCTATAAAAACCTCTGAAGCTTTATCGGCTAATTTTGAGATACCTTCAAAACTCTTATCGCATGACACATAAACCTTAAGATCCAAAATAGAATCTATTTCACTGTCATTTTTTTTAGCTGCAATTTGCAACCAACTAAAAGCATGTTGAGAACAAATCTTTATTTGTCTTGAGGCCTCAAGTTCACTGATTTCTTTTAAAACTTGTCCTGTTTTTCTCACAGAACCACTTTCTTTTGCCAATTGACCAGCTAGATATACTACACCATTATGAACCTTAAAAGGTAAATAGTTATAATCAGGTTTACCTGGTTCCATTTATTTTACTTTAATATTTAATTTATTTAAAAAAGTTAACATGTTCTTAATTTAATTTGATATAAAACTTTTATATTATAACTATAATCTATAAACTATCATTAAATATATTATTTCGGAGGAATGAATGAAGAAATCACTACCATTATTATCTCTGTTGTCGTTAGGTTTAATTTTTGGAGGACCAGTCGACAGCCTAAACAAGCAAGCTTTAGCAGCCAGTCATGGAAAAAATGTGAATTGGAACTTATCAACATGGGGTAAAAGAAGAGCTTTTACCGAAGGTATTGAGGCTGTGTCTAAATATGTGGCTGATAAGTCAGGTGGACATTTTACAATTAAAATTAACTATGGCGGAACTTTATCAAAACCTAGAGAAAATCTTGATGGTATATCTCTTGGAGCATTTGAGGCAGCAACATTTTGTGCTTCATACCATGCTGATAAAAATAAAGCAGTTACAGTTTTAGAATTACCATTTTTACCCATTACTAATGGAGACGTGCAAAAAGCCGCTGACTTGGCCGTTTACAGTCACCCTGCTACTATAAAAGAAATGAAAAAATGGAATGCAAAACTTCTTATGTCAGCTGCTCTTCCTCAATATGAGTTTATGGGTAGAGGTAAAGAGCCAAGAACAATTGCAGACTTTAAAGGTATGAGAGTTAGAGCTCTTGGTGGAATAGGTAAAGCAATGAAAGTTATTGGTGCAGTTCCAACCACAGTTACAGCTCCTGAAACATATAGAGCTATTGAAACAGGAACAGTTGATGCTGCCGCTTTTGCATTTTACTCACACTTTTCATATAAAATTAACGAAGTCTCTACGTGGAGAACAACAAATCTGTCACCTGGTTCTGTGAATTGTCCTTTAGTAGTTAACATTGACGCTTATAATAGCTTGTCTGATAAAAATAAAAAAATATTAACAGATGCTGTTGATGCAGGTTATGCAGCACTTGATAAAGCTTATTCAGCTTCAATTGATAAGTACACTCCTGTTGCAGAAAAACAAGGGATTAAAAAGATTACATATTCTGAGTCTGATTTAAATGCTTTTAGAAAAGCTGCTGCTCAGCCAGTATGGGATCAGTGGATTAAGGAAGCGAATGCTGTAGGTTTACCAGCACAAGAACTGCTTGATCTTGTTCTTAAAACTGCAAAAGAAGCAAGTAAGTAAATAATAATTAAAGAAGGATGAAAGTTTTCATCCTTCTTTAGTAATGGTTGGATATGATAAATACTTTTGACAAATTTCTTGAGAAAATAGAAGATTTTTTAACCAGCTTTGCAGCGCTAGCAATTTTCATATTAATGATCACAGCAACGGTGCAAATAGTTAGTAGAAAAATTTTAAATATGCCAATTCCTGGTTATATTGACTTTGCAGAACAATCAATTGCAATATTTGCGTTTATCGGAATAGCGTACTGTCAAAGACTAGGTGGACATGTTCGCATGGAAATTTTTCTATCTATGTTAAATGGCCGTTCAAAGTGGATAGCAGAAGCCATACAAACTGCAGCAACTATATTAATTATAAGTATTTTGACTTATTACTCGTTTAAACATTTTCAAAGAGCTTGGACCATTGGCGATAGTACGATTGATATACAATTGCCAACATGGCCATCAAAGTTAATGATACCAATTGCTTTTGCAGCATTAACTTTACGGCTTATTGTACAATTTTCTGGGTATATAAGATTGATTATAGATCCAAAGCTTCAACCTATTGGAGTGCCCTTAATATTAGATGTAGAAAAGCAAGCAAAACAAGAAGCATCTCAAATAGAAACTTCAAAATAGGTAAGGAACTAAATATTGGATCCTCTTCAAATTGGCATAACAGTTACATCAATAATGATGTTTATGATTTTTTTTGGAATGCGCGTAGCTTTTGCTAGTGCATTAGCAGGCACCGCTGGTTTAGTATGGATATTGTCAACAAAACTAGGTCTTGAAAAAGCAATGTTTGCAGGTCTTGGGATGGCAGGAACTATTCCACATTCAAAAGCTGTTACTTATGCTTTGTCAATCTTGCCAATGTTTATTTTAATTGGCTTTTTGGCCTTTCACGCTGGATTAACAAAATCCTTATTTGAAGCTGCCAAAAGATGGTTAGGAAGACTTCCTGGGGGATTAGCAGTAGCTACAGTATTTGCAACTGCTGGCTTTGCAGCTGTTTCGGGTGCAAGCACAGCTACAGCTGCAGTTTTTGCTCGAGTTGCAATCCCTGAGATGTTGCGTGAAGGCTACAATAGAAAACTTGCTGCTGGAGTTGTAGCCGCTGGCGGAACTTTGGCAACTTTGATACCACCTAGTGCTATATTAGTTATATATGCTATAATTGTTGAGGAGTCAGTAGGACAGCTTTTGCTTGCTGGTTTCTTACCTGGGATAGTTTCAGCAATAATTTATGGATTGATAATTGTTAGCATTGTCTCGTTTAAACCTGATATGGGTCCTAAAACTAGAATATATTCATTTAAAGAAAAATTCGTTTCATTACCCTCCACAATTCCGATATTTTCAGTTATTATTATTATTTTTGGTTCTATGTATTTTGGTTGGGCTACGCCTACAGAAGCTGGGGCACTAGGAGCCTTTGTTGTCTTTATCATCGCTATTCTAAAGGGAATGAAAACTAGCGCACTCAAGGCTGCACTCTATGAAACTGCTAAGCTAACAGTTATGATTTTTTCCATAATTTGGGGTGTTCTAGTATATGTCAGATTTTTAGGATTTGCTGGATTGCCAAATGCTTTCAGTAATTGGATAACCTCATTGGATTATCCACCTTTAGCTATTTTACTTTGTATTTTATTAGTTTATGCGATCTTAGGTATGTTTATGGATGCCATTGGAATGTTGCTACTCACTTTACCAGTTGTTCAACCAGCAGTAATTGCACTAGGATATGATCCTATTTGGTTTGGTATTATAGTTGTAAAAATGGCAGAGCTTTGCCTTATAACTCCACCAATTGGTTTAAATTGTTTTGTTGTGAGTGGAGTCCGCCCAGACATTCCTGTACAAGATGTTTTTAGAGGCTGTGCGCCATTTTTTGTTGCAGATGTTATTACAGTAGGCGTTTTAATTGCATTTCCAAGCATTGTCTTATTTTTACCTAACGCTATGCAATTAAGTTAATCAAATTTACCAGTCTCACTTTCATTGATTCCATAAAAGATATTGGACAAACTATTGTATATTTTAAAAATTTTTCATTACATAAAACAAAACAATTAATTTTATTTATAGAAGTTCTAGTTACTTCTCCTTTTTCAAAAGAATCAATATCAAAAACCACAAGCTTTTCAAACAATGATTTAATATGTTGACCACTTAAATTAAAGCATACCCACCCACCTGTTTGATCAGTAATAAATGCAATTGAATTAAAAGAAGAAATTATGCTTTTAGCCTCAACATCACCCAAGATGAAGTAACTGTTGTTCCTTGTCCAAAAAACAAATACTTTATTATTTTGGTTAAAATTAGAGATAGAAGGAGGCGCGTATGAAAAATAATTTTTAAAAGTCGAATTAAATTTTTTTGATTGATAAAAATTATGACTTAAAGAAAATATTTTTTTTGTGTTATCTAACTTTAATTTTAAATCCTTTTTAGCAACTATATTTTCAGAAGAATATATTGTTGAGTAAAGCGTTAAGTCTTTATGCACGTAATTTTTCTCCATTGGCATCAACAAAAATAGGGTTACATACCTCAGCAAAATCTTCTTTTCCTAAAATCGGATTGCTAATTTTTATTATATCTCCATGGCGGTTACATCCATTCTTTAGAAATCCCAGCGCAATATAGCTTTTTAAAGTTGGTGAATAACAAGAAGAGGTTATATAACCAAGGTCATTTTTAGGAGTAATTTTATCACTTGAATTAAACAAATGTGAGCCAGAAATTAATTGATTATTAGCTTTAAGAGGCTTCAAACCAACTAACCTTAATCCGTCTAAAGTATTCAAGCCTTCTCTTTTTGACAGAACCATACCAATACTATCTTTTTTGTTGGATACCATTTTACCCATATTTAAATTTAATGCAGAAATTGTCCCATTTAATTCTGCTCCAGCAGCATGTCCTTTTTCAATTCTCATTACCCCAAGCGCTTCAGTACCATAAGGAATTATATTTTCTTCTTTTCCAATTTCCATAAGATAGGAAGCTAATGATGATGCATATTGAGTTGGAATAGATAATTCATAAGCTAGTTCACCCGAGAAAGAAATTCGAAAAAGCCTTGCTAAAACGCCTCCACAAATTGTTATTTCCTTACAAGCCATAAAAGGGAAATTTTTGTTAGAAACATCAAATTGCTTGTCAACTATTTTAGAAATTATTATTCTAGAATTTGGACCTGCAATTGCTATTTGTGCCCAAGCGTCTGTTGTTGAAATTAAATGGACGTCCATCTCTGGCCACAGACATTGATGACAAAATTCTAGGTGTCTATAAACACTTTCAGCATTGACAGTTGTAGTTGTCATGATCAAATGATTTTCACTCATTCTAGCTGTTGTTCCATCATCCATGACAATACCGTCTTCTCTAAGCATTAAACCATATCTAACTTTGCCAACTGGTAATTTTGCAAATCCATTACAGTAAACTTTATTTACAAATTCTAGGGCATCCTTTCCTTGAATATCAATTTTTCCTAAGGTTGAAACATCACAAAATCCAACTGAATTTCTGACAGTATTCACCTCTCGATCAACACTCATTCTCCAATGATTTTCATTTTTTTGAGAATACCATTCAGCTCTTAGCCACAATCCTGTTTCAGTAAAACTAGCGCCATAATCTCTAGCCCAATTGTGGGTTGGAGTTAATCTTGTTGGCTTAAAATTTTTACCAATTGAGGAACCAACTAAAGCCTCTATGGATAATGGAACGTAGGGTGGTCTAAATACCGTAGTTCCTACATCTGGTATAGACTTATTTGATAAGGAGGCTAATATAGCTAACCCGGTAACATTAGAAGTTTTACCTTGATCCGTCCCCATTCCTAAAGTTGTGTATCTCTTTAAATGCTCTACCGATCTAAAATTTTCAGCATAAGCCATTTCAATATCTTTTACAGTCACGTCATTTTGTAAATCTACCCATTTTCTTTGAGAACCAATCTTTACAAACCAAAAAGGATCTATTTCAAAAGATTGCTCTTTAATTTTTGGGAGGCTATATTTTTTGGGTTTCATCTCTAAATCTGAAAGTATTTCTAATACTTGTTTTTCAGCGTCTAGGATACACTCATTTAATGAAAACTTTCCATTTGCAGAACCTGCAGCTTTCAAATGCGTTGAGACATTCGTTTTACCAGCAACAAATGCATATATCTTTTCATTCCATTCAGGTCTTACCCCTGTGTGACAACTTAAATGAATATTTGGATTCCAACCTCCTGAAATGCCAAGATAGTCACATTTTAAATGTGTAAGTTCTCCTTCTTTATTAACTATATCAACACCTTTAAGATATAACTTACCTGTAGCATTGACTACTTGAGAACTTTTAAAAACTTTAATTTTAGTATCAAAAATTCTAGGATTATCTCTTGTATCAACAACACCAATTAAATTTATTCCATTCGAAATTAAGTCCAAGGCCGTTACATAAGTATCGTCATTATTTGTAAATAATAAAACTTTATCAAAACTACTTACGCCCCATCTATTTAAATAACTACGAATAGAACCTGACAACATAATTCCTGGTAAATCATTATTTTGAAAAGGAATTAGCCTTTCAAGTGAGCCTGAACATAGTAAAGCTTTCTTAGACACTATTTTCCAAAATATTTGTTCTATTTTACTTTCTTTTAATTTTTGGATT
>CABXSI010000032.1 GCA_902514865.1 uncultured SAR116 cluster alpha proteobacterium | reverse complement strand
TTTTAAAATTGAGTTTTGTAACCCATTAAAAATAGAGTCTGCTATAATGAAATGTCCTATATTAAGCTCTATTATGTCTGGCAATCCTGCAATTTTGGCAACATTTTCAAAAGTTAAGCCATGTCCTGCGTGGCAATTTATCCCTTTTTCTTTTGCAAAAATAACATTTTCTTCTATTTTTTTAAATTCTTTATCAATATTGTCGTTTTTGACGAATGCGTTAGCATAAGAGCCAGTATGAAATTCAACTGTTCTAATTCCCAAGTCATTGACAGCTTTAACCTGCTCTTTATCTGGATCAATAAAAATTGAAACATTAATATCAGTTTCTAAAATAAATTTTAAAGTTTTGTTTAATTCCTTAAAATTTTTAACTACATCTAAGCCGCCCTCAGTCGTTATTTCTTTTCTGTTTTCAGGAACAAAACAAACAAATTTTGGATTATAATTAGTTGCGATATCTACCATTTCTGAATTCGCAGCAATTTCCAAATTTACAGGTATATTTACGGTGTCTAAGATATTTTCTAAATCTTTTTCATTTATATGCCTTCTGTCTTCTCTAACATGAACTGTAATTAAGTCTGCACCAGATTCTTCAACAACCTTAGCTGCTTTTATTACTTTTGGAGTTTCGCCACCTCTCGCATTCCTTAATGTAGCAACATGGTCAATATTAATACCTAGCCTAACGTGTCTATTCAATGTAATTACCTTTTTAAAATTTTATTTTTTTTTACTTTAGATTTTTTGTACGAAGAAACAAAACTGTGTGTTAGTAAATATGTTGTTAACCAAACTGGTATAGCTAATACAGCGCCCCCTAGTAACATTGGTAAAAAAATTTCATAAGTTTGGGTTATTATCATATCGAAATTAATCTCTTGATTTAATTCGTTTTGTTTATTTGAAGTAAGAAACGCACCTACTTTGTAAATTAATCCCCAGATAAAAGGAAACGTAATTGGATTACCTACTATTGTGCCTAATAAGGCAGCAACAAAGTTACCTCTAATTAAGTAGGCAAAAACAATGGCAAGTAAAAAATGAAGCCCCAAAAGTGGTGTAAACGAAACCATTGAACCACAGGCAAAGCCTGAGGCAATTGCATGCGGGGATGCAGGCAAACGTGCTAATTTCAATTTATAATAAGATATAAGTCTTCTTACTTTAGTCACTAAGGTTTTATATAATCGCATAGTTATTATTATTTATTAGCTCCATCTAATCTTTACCTCTTTCAACACTTTCTACAAACTCAGATAACCTCATAGCTGCAATTATTTGATTTAAATGAGTGATATTTTTGACTTCTAAGTCAATGTTAAACTTGTAATAATCTAAGTCTCTGGAAAAAACCTGAATATTAGAAATATTTCCATCATTCAAACTAATTATTTTTGTAACATCCGCTAAACTTCCTGGCTCATTTGCTAAAACAGCTACTAAACTTCCTTTATGAAAAGATTGGCCTTCTCTATCCCATGATAATTCAAGCCATATTTCAGGCATATCATTGAATTTTTCTAATGCAAAACAATCTAGGGCGTGGACAGTAATACCTTTACCTGTTGTAACTATACCTACAATTCTTTCACCTGGCAATGGGTGACAACAATGTGCATAATGAATAGCCATTCCAGAAACTATGCCCTTAATTTTCATACTTTCTTTTGAAAGGGGCTTTTTTAACGATGGTAATGTTGTTTTTAATTTTTCATTATTTGGATACAAGAAATTTAAAACTTCTCTTGAATTAATATTTCCTTTACCAATTTCAATTAATAATTCTTGTACATCTGACAATTCAAATTCATTAATAACTTTTATTAAACTTTTTTCATGCATTCTTTTTTTCTGCTGCCTGTATTCCTTTTGAAGCAATGCAGTGCCTAAATGCAAAAATTCTCTAATTTCTCTGTTTCTTATAAATCTTCTAATTGCTGATTTGGCCTTACCAGTAATACAACTTTCAATCCATTTTGGATCAGGAAAACCATTTTCTGAGGTTAATATTTCAACTTGGTCACCATTTTTAATCTCAGTGGTTATTAATCTATTTTTGTTATTAATTTTAACACCGACTGCTGCATTCCCAACTTCCGAATGAACGGCATAAGAAAAATCTACTGCATTGGCTCCCTTTGGTAAAATTATTAAGTTACCTTTTGGGGTGAAACAAAAAATCTGATCATTATACATTTCTAACTTTGTGTTTTCTAAAAATTCTTCTGGTTCATTACTCTCTTCTAAAATTTGAATTAACTCTCTTACCCACTTATACTTTATTCCTTCAGACCATTTTTTTCCTTCTTTATAAATCCAATGAGCAGCAACTCCATTTAAAGCAAATTGGTCCATAATAGAAGTTCGAATTTGAACTTCAATTTTAGTTTTTTTTGGACCAATCAAACTTGAATGAAGTGACTGATATCCATTACGTTTTGGTGCCGATATATAATCTTTAAAACGTCCCATAATAGCTGTATATTCTTGATGAAGTATTCCAAGACTTTTATAACAAGAATTTACGTCATCAACAATAACTCTAAAGGCCATAATGTCAGATAACTGATCCATACTTAAATTCTTATATTGCATTTTTTTCCATATTGAATAACTACTTTTAACCCTTCCTGTTACTCTAGAATTTATATTATTTTTTTTTAATAACTCTTCAATTTCTTGAGTAATGAAAGGAATATTTAATTCATCTTTAGAATAAATTAACTTAAGACGTTTTAATATAGACTCTCTTGTCTCAGGTTTTAATACAGCAAAGCATCTATCTTCCAACTCTCTTTGAATCGCATTTATTCCAAGACGTTCTGCTAAAGGTGCAAAAATTTCTAGAGTTTCAAAACAAATTTTTGATCTTTTTTCATTGTTTTTAATCCCATCAATAGTCCTAATATTATGCAACCTATCAGCAAGTTTTACCAGAAGAACCCGAATATCATCTGAAGATGCTAGTAAAAGCTTTCTAAAATTTTCTGCTTGAGCAAAACCAAATTTTAAATCTAATTTGGATAATTTAGTAACACCATCAACTAATTTTGAAATTTCATTTCCAAATTCATCACTTATATTTTGAATTGTAACGTTAGTATCTTCAACAACATCATGTAATAGAGCTGTTATTATTGTTGCAGAATCTAGTTTCATTTCAGCTAAGTAATCCGCAACAGCTAGAGGGTGTGTAAAATATTCATCTCCACTCCCTCTATATTGGTTTGTATGTGCTTTCTTTGACAAAATATAAGCTTTTGAAATTGTTTCTTGAGAAACAACATTATCATATTTTGAAATTTTTTTATAAAGTTGAGAAGCTGTTATATGCATTTTGGATATGTTACTAAATTAAATAAATATATCCACAACTAAAATGATAATTTGTGATAAAATTATACTAATAAATACTAATCTTCATTTTTCAAGAATTCATCTGAGACATCAACGAATGAACCTTCTTCCTCAGAATTAATTTTATTAAACATTAAGTTGTCATTAGTCTGATTTTTATTTTCAGATTCATTTAGGTAAGCGGCAAATTCTTCTTCTAAAGAAGCTTCATCTTCAGAAGAAACATCTTCTTTTATTAAATTTTTTTGCATAGATCTAATGAATCTCTCTTGCAAACTTTCTGCATCCACAGCTTCAGAAGCTATTTCGCGAAGAGATACTACTGGATTTTTATCATTGTCTCTTTCAATTTCAATTGCGACGCCATTAGATATCTCTCTAGAACGTTGAGCAGCAGCAACAACTAAATCAAATCTATTAGGTATTTTTTTTATGCAGTCTTCAACAGTAACACGAGCCATATTCTATCTCCAATTTGATGCTATATATATATAGATTATAATAAAAAGCAATCTAATTTTTTAAATAGAGGCTTCTTTTAGTTTTTGTTTATCTAATTTTTTCAAAATATCTAAAACATTAACTTTTAGTATTGGATGTATCCAATTAGGATTTATTTCAGCTAATGGACCCATGACAAATTTTCTTAAATGTGCTCTTGGATGAGGTATTATAAGTTTATTATTTTTACTAACTTTATTCGAATAATCTATTAAATCCAAATCAATAGATCTTGGAGCATTGATTTTATTTCTTCTTCTACCAAATTCAGCTTCAATTTTATGTAAATATTTTAAAACATCATATTCATTTAATTTAGTACTTGCAATAACCACACAATTAAAAAAGTTTGGTTGATTACTCTTAGGTATAGGTTCTGAATTGTACCATTTGGACTGTTTTTTTACTTCTATTGAATAGTGATGGAATGAATGTATTGCCTTGTTGCATATTTCAACAGGATGATTTCCATCCTCTGAATTTATATTACCACCTACACCTATTATAATATTATTAAACATAATAAAACTTATAAAAGAGATAAATTATTAATTTACAAGTGATTTAATTATTATTTTTTAATAATCTATGCTTTTCTTTGTTCCAATCACGTTTTTTTATAACTTCTCTTTTATCTACTTTCTTTTTTCCTTCTGCAATTCCAAGAGAAATTTTAGCTAAACCTCTTTTATTAAAATACAAGCTTAACGGTATAACTGTACATCCATCTTTTTTTATTTGTCCTAAAATTTTATTTCTTTCTTTTTTGTGTATTAGTAATCTTCTGACCCTTTTGGGTTCGTGGTTTTGTCCAGATGCTGCAGAATTATATTCTGGAATATTAGCGTTAACTAATACTATGTGACCAGATTCATCAGTTGCATAAGATTCTGCAATGCTTGCTCTGCCAAGTCTAAGACTTTTAACTTCACTTCCTAATAATAGGATACCAGCTTCAATCGTATCAATAATAGAATAATCGAATTTAGCACGTCTGTTTTCAGCAACTCTTCCATGTGATATGCCTTTTGTGACATTTTTTTTCATTTTTATTTCAACAAATTAGAGTAACCCTGCTGTTTTAAGAGCGTTATCAACATTTTTCTTACTTATTTCTTCAATTTCTACTATAGGGAGTCTTGCTTCTGAAGAACAAATACCTAATAATGAAGCTGCATATTTTAATGGACCAGGACTGGTTTCACAAAATAATGAATCATGTAAAGGCATTAATTTCTTATTTATTTCTTGCGCATTGGTAATATCACCTTGCTTCCAAGCGTTATGCATTCTTGATAATAAGTTTGGAGCTATGTTTGCAGTAACGGATATACAGCCGTGACCACCTGCAGCTAAATAAGCAAGGGCGGTACCGTCTTCCCCTGAAAGTTGAATAAAATCATCTCCAATTAGATTTTGCAATCTTGTTGGCCTAGCCAAATCAGCAGTAGCGTCTTTTACACCAACTATTAAATCGTTTTTAGCTAATTCCGCCATGGTATTATCTGACATTTTTATTACTGAGCGACCCGGTATATCATAAATTATAATAGGTTTACTTGAATTTTTTATTAGTTCATTATAATGAGCTAACAAACCAGATTGAGTTGGCTTGTTATAATATGGTGTAACAACTAAAAGACCATCTGCACCTGCTGCACATGCGTGCTTAACAAAATCGACTGCTTCTGATGTAGAGTTCGAACCCGCGCCAGCAATAACAGGAACTCTTCCATTAGCTTGTTCAACGCATACTTCCACAAGCTTTTTGTGTTCATCATGAGATAAAGTTGGTGACTCTCCAGTTGTTCCAACGGGAACCAGTCCATGAGTTCCATTTTCTATTTGGAAATCAACAAGATTTCTATAAGCGTTAATATCTAATTGATTATCTTTAAATGGTGTTAAAAGTGCCGTGTAAGAACTATGAAATAACATTAAAATAACCTCGCCAATAAAAAATTAATTTGTATATCATACTCATGTCATTTAAATTTAACAAGTTATTGTATTAAAATTTATTAAGGAAAATATCAATGATTGAAGACAAAGTATCTTATGAATTAATTTCTGAAGCTTCTAAAAGATTAAAAAATCATATAATAAAAACACCCTTGTTGAAATCTAATTATATTGACCAAAAATTACAAACCAACCTTTTTTTAAAAGCTGAAAATCTTCAAACTATTGGGGCATTTAAATTTCGGGGTGCTATGAATACTATTTTACAACTACCTAGTAATGTTAAAAAGGTAGTTGCATGGTCAAGTGGTAATCATGCCCAAGCAGTTGCTGCTGCAGCCAAAATTACAGGTCGTAATGCGACAATTGTAATGCCTGAAGATTCTCCACAAACTAAGTTAAATGGAACTGCTTTTTGGGGAGCAACTATAGTAAAATATAATAGAAATAGTGAAAGTAGAGAAGAGATTGGTAAAGCTATAGCCCAAAAAAATAATGCAACCATTATTCCACCTTTTGATGATGTTAATGTTATAGTTGGACAAGGTACAGCAGGTATTGAATGTCTAGAACAATTAGCAGAAATAAATGTGATACCTGATATTGTATTATGTTGTTGTGGTGGTGGTGGATTAATCGCGGGAATAAGTACTGCGATAAAAACTAAATTTGATAATGCTAAAATTTACTCTGTTGAACCAGAATATTTTGATGACACTAAAAAATCTCTAGAAAGAAACAAAATAGTTTCTAATTCGATGAAATACAAATCAATCTGTGATGCATTATTAGCTGAAAAGCCTGGTAATATTACGTTTAATATAAATAAAATTAACTTAACTTCTGGAGTGTCAGTTTCTGACAATGAAGCCTTAATAGCAATGAATACAGCATATAAACATTTTAAAATTGTTCTAGAGCCAGGCGGAGCCGTGGGTTTAGCTGCTGCTATTTCAGAAAAGGTGAAAATAAAGAATAAAAATGTTTTAGTTATAGCTTCTGGAGGTAATGTAGACAAAAATGTTTTTGAAAATTGCTTAAATACAGAAACAATTTAAAATTATTTATTTAAAATTTTTATCACTTTTTCTCTTACAGGTCTTCTTCTTTCAATAGGGAGTTTTTCTTTGTCTCCTATATAAATAAATCCAGCTATTTTGTCAGTTTTAGGATCGCCACCAATTTCTCTAATCATAGTTTCGTTATAAGAATACCATTCTGTTAACCATTGGGCTGCATAACCAAGTGATTGTGCAGCAATTAAAAGGTTTTCACAAACAGCTCCTGAGGATAACTCCATCTCCCATAATGGTATTTTAGGATGTGAAACAGGTTTAGACAAAACGCCAATAACTACACCAGCTCTACTAAACCTATTTCTTTCATATTCGATTTCTTCTTTTGAGGCTTTCGGGTTACTTGATTGAAATTCAGGAGCTAATATTTCGTTACCAATTCTATATCTTGCCTCATCTCTAATCACAGTTAAAAGCCAAGGTGTTAAGGCACCGTGATCTGGAACTCTTATCCCACAACTCAATATACTATTGAGATCATCATCGTTGACAAAACCAGTTACCATATTTTTGGCCGTCACTGATCTTCTAACTTTAAGAAAATTTATTACATCTTTCATGGGCTATTAATAAAATAAAGTTTTACTGGTTAACTTAAAATAAACATGTTAATTATTGCCACAATTTTTTTAGATTTACAATGTATAATGATCCAAATACTTTAATTGTAATAATATTAGCGGTAATGGCTGGTGGGCTCATTAAAGGCACTATTGGATTTGGAATGCCTATGGTAGCCTTACCAATAATAGCATTCATTATACCTGTCACAACAGCAATGGTATTACTTTGTGCTCCCATTTTTTTAACTAATTTTTTACAAATAAAATTTAAACAAGGTGTAAGCAGTTATAGATTCTTACCAATGTTTTCGTTTCTTGTTATTGGGCTAATTATTGGTGCTAGGCTAATACTTGAAATTAATTTAAATACTATAACTCAAATTATAGCAATTTTGATAATATTTGCTGCTCTTGTAAATTGTTTTGGTTTTAAGATTGATAATAATATCAACAAAAAGCATGAAAAAATTATTACATCTATTATAGGGTTTGGGTCTGGGATTTTAGGCGGTTTATCTACAGTTTATGGACCTCCAATGCTAGCATATTTAGTTGCAGTTGATTTGCCAAAAGAAAAATTTGTGAGAACAGTTTCAACGATGTACTTTATAGGATCCTTTCCATTATATGGCTCACTAATTTATTATGGTTTTGCTAAAAAAGAAGATCTTATTCTGAGCGTGCTATTAATAATTCCTGCTTTAATAGCTCAACAATTTGGAACAAAAATAAGGGATAAAATTAATCAAAAACAATTTCGAAACTGTATTTTAATTACGTTAGTTATTCTTGGTATTATGCTTTTTATGAAAACAATATAGAATTGTTAATTTTTGATTAGGGGAATTATATTTAGACTTAATGATACAAATGGTCCAATAAAAACAGCAAATATTATCGTTCCCAAACCAAAAGTACCTCCCAAAAGCCAGCCTAAAAAAACTACAGTAAACTCAATGCTAAACCTAATTAAACTTATAGGTTTATTATAATTTTTAGATATCCCTGTCATCAATCCATCTCTTGTTCCAGGGCCAAGATTAGCTATCAAATAGATACCACTTCCAAATCCAACAAGCAAAGTCCCAAAAAAAGATAAAAAAATAGGATTAAAAATTTCATTTAAAAAGTAAAGAAATGGTATTATGGCACCCATTGTTAAAGCAATAATAATGATATTCATTATAGTACCTAAACCTGGTTTAAGTTTTAATGGCAGCCAAAATATTAAAACAATACAACTAATCATAAAGGTAGATAATCCTACACCTATATTTACTTTATTAGACACCCCTTCAGCCAAAACAGTCCAAGGAGTAACTCCATTTTGAGAAACAACCAGAATACTTTCACCTAGACCAAATAAGAACAACCCTAAAAAAAGGAAAAAAAAAGTTTCAACTTTAGGAAAAAATATATTTGGTTTTGGAGCACTCCATGATGTAACAGGAACTGAACTAATTAAAAAATATTTTGAAAAAAATTTAAGGTCATAGTTAAAAATTTTCATGTAATTTTAAATTCATCTAAACTTAATGTTAGATCTATTTAATTCTTTTATACTTTTACATCCCATTAATTTCATATCTCTTTCAAGTTCGGTTCGATAAATACCTAATGCCTTTTCAACTCCTTCTTGACCGGCAGATGCCAGAGCGTATAAATACAACCTACCTCCTGAACAGGCCTTAGCTCCAACGGAAAGAGCCTTTAACATATGTGTACCTCTTTGAATACCTCCTTCACAAATAACATCGATCTTATCACCAACAGCATCAACTATTTCTGCTAATTGATCAAAAGGAGCCCTTGCACCATCTAGTTGTCGTCCTCCATGATTTGAAACCATTATTCCAGTACATCCAATATCTACAGCTTTTTTGGCATCCTCAACACTCATAATGCCTTTTAATGCAAAATGTCCTCCCCATTTTGAGCTTAGACGTTCTGCATCTTTCCAATTCATAGATTGATCTAGCATTGTAGTAAAATAAGAGCCAATTGAAGTTGCCGTATTAGTTCCTTCGCTTACATGATCTTGCAGTTGAGGCAATTCAAATTTTGGTTTTGTTAAATAGTTTATCCCCCACATGGGTTTAGAAGCAAAACTAAATAGACTTGACAGAGTTAATCTAGGCGGGGATGTAAATCCAGTTCTGAGGTCTCTTTCTCGGTTACCACCAGTTATAGTATCAACAGTTAAAGCCAAAACATCAAATTTAGCTGCTTTAACTCTCTCAAGCATACTATCATTTAACCCTCTATCTTTATGAAAATAAAATTGAAACATTTTAGGTGTTGAGACTATTGAAGAAATCTCTTCTACACTTACGGTTCCAAGAGACGAAACACCAAACATAGTTCCAAATTTTTGAGCAGCTTTACCGACGGCTCTCTCTCCATCATAATGGAAAAGTCTTTGTAAAGCAGTTGGTGCACAATAAAATGGTAAATCTAATTTTTTACCAAAAATAGTTGTTGATAAATCAACATTTTCTACACCTCTCAATACATTTGGAACTAAGTCAGCATCATTATATGCCGCAGTATTTCTATTATACGTAACCTCATCATCAGCAGCACCATCAATATAATGAAAAATTGGTGAAGGAAGGCGTTTTTTTGCTAATTTTCTAAA
>CABXSI010000031.1 GCA_902514865.1 uncultured SAR116 cluster alpha proteobacterium | reverse complement strand
AAATCGCTGATATACACACTAGGTTGGCTGATATTGATGCTTATTCGGCTGAAGCAAGAGCATCATCGATTTTAAGTGGTTTAGGTTTTAGTCAAACTGATCAGCATAGTCCATGTTCAAATTTTTCTGGTGGTTGGCGAATGAGAGTTGCACTTGCAAGCGTATTATTTTCAAATCCAGATTTGTTGTTATTAGATGAGCCTACAAATTACTTAGACTTTGAAGGTACTGCATGGTTAGAAAATTATTTACAAAAATTTAAAAATACAGTTTTAGTTATTTCACATGACAGAAATTTACTTAACAAATCTGTAAATGGAATTTTACATTTATCTAGTAAGAAAATACAGTTTTATACAGGAAATTATGATACTTTTGATAATGAAAGAAGAAGTCAATTAGAACAAAAAATTTCTCAAAAAAATAAACAGGATGCTCAAAGAGCCCATATACAAAACTTTGTCGATCGATTTAAAGCAAAAGCTTCTAAAGCTAGACAAGCTCAATCAAGAATTAAAATTTTAGAAAAGATGAAACCTATTGTTATAGAAGAAGATCAAAAAATTCCTAAGTTTAAATTTGAAGATGTTAGTAAGTTTGCTCCACCACTAGTTACCCTCGATCAGGCATCTGTTGGATACAATCAGATTGAAGTTTTAAAAAATATTAATATACAAATCAATCCTGATGATCGAATTGGGTTGTTAGGTGTGAATGGAGAAGGAAAATCCACCTTTTCCAAGCTTATTGCAAAAAAAATTAATGTAATGAAAGGACATTTACTAATTCCTAAAAAACTAAAGATAGGATATTTTGCTCAACATCAATTAGATGAGCTAAGGCCTAACGAAACACCATTTCAGCATCTATATTTAAAACTAAATAAAGAAATTCCTTCTAAAATTAGAGCAAAGCTTGGCTCAGCAGGGTTCACACCTGAAACAATGGATCTTGAAGTCAGAAGGTTATCTGGTGGGCAAAAAGCAAGGTTATTAATGTTACTAGTTGTAATCGAAAAACCTGATTTATTAATTTTAGACGAACCTACTAATCACCTAGATATAGAAAGTAGAGAAGCTCTTATAATGGCATTAAATGACTACAAAGGTTCCTTAATATTAGTAAGTCATGATGCCTTTTTAGTTGAAAGATTAGTTGACAGACTTTTTATTATTAGAAATGGAAATGTATCTGAGTTCTCTGGTGATATTCATGATTATAGGAAATTAATATTAAACAATAACACTAAGAAAAAAAAACAAGAAAGTGTTTTAAAAAACGAAAATACAAATGTTTCAAATGCAAACTCCTCTCTTTCAGATTTAAAAAAGAGTTTAACTTGTTCAGAAAAGAAAATACTTGAATTTGAAAAAGAAAAAAAAACTTTAGAAATTGAAATGTTAAATCAAAATTTTTATTCATCTAATAACCAAAAACGCGTTCAAGAAGTAAATGTTAATCTCCAAAAATTATTACTACAGATAGCTGAAGAAGAAAAAGTTTGGGAAAAAATAGTTGAGAATATAGAGTTAATAAGTAAATGAACGCTATTGAGGTATATGCTAGTCTATTTATCTCTTCCTTTCTTTCTTCTACCATACTTCCGGGTCATTCAGAGCTAATATTAACAGCATTTATTTTTTTGAAGAAATATCCAATTATAGATCTTATTTTTTTTGCAAGTATTGGTAATATTTTAGGTTCAATTTTAAATTGGTGTATAGGATATTTTTTTACAAATCTAAAAGATAGAAAATGGTTTCCTATAAATAAATCACAGTTAACTAGAGCATCTTCATGGTTTTTAAAATATGGAAAATGGACATTGTTTTTTAGTTGGGTTCCAATAATTGGAGATCCACTTACAATAATTGCGGGTATATTTCGCGTTCCAATTTATACATTTATATTAATAGTTTCTTTAGCCAAAACAATGAGATACGTATTTATATCTTTAGTAGTAACAAATGTTTTATAAAGGATGGCTCAAAATTTAATCTTATGGACGTTGATAAAACACTAACTGATTTAAAAAAGATAAAAATTAATTTTCAAAATTCTATAGATTTAATCAATGAATTGCCACTAACCGTAAAATCACTATCAAACCATTTTGAGATGAAAAAGAAACTCGGTTTAAAAAAAGAAAATACAAAATCTACATTAGAAAACTTTAGAGATTGTCTTGAGGACTTTGACAATGATTATGACTATCTTGTTAAATCTACATAAGAAGAAAACTTTAAAAAATCCAAAATTAATAAAGTGGTTTTAGCTATTATAAAAGAGTTTGCAGTAATTTGGCGTGCTGTTTTAAATAGAAAAAAGACTTAAATTTATAATCATGGGAAAAGCTAATGATGAATTTACTAACTACTGGGCTAGTACTTTAAAATATTTGATTTGGAGCCTGATATCGATAATGCTTACAGTAATTATGTTAAGTGGAAAGAAGGCAAATTATTAATCATTTAATTTAAATTTAGTCTTAAATATATCTTATAACAGATGTACCACCTAATTTTGATTTAATTGTGATAGTCGTCACTTTTATTTTATATTTAATTAGTGTATAATAATTTAACTAGTTAACAATTAGAGTGTACAAATGGCTCCTATTTCTGATTTTAACATAACCCTAGTAGATGGTGGGTTAGCATTTTCTACAACTGATACAAATTTTTATGGGAGCGGTGAAGTATTTATTATGTTAAATACTGTACCGTCAATGTATGGCAGCGGCACAAACACCACTATCTCTCAGGATGGTACTGGATCATATGAGTTTTATCCAAGTTTTAATTTTGTACCTGTAAATATTGAAATTACAATAAATGACGATGATAATCCTACATTACAATCATCTAATGATAGTGTGTTTTATTATAATTTAACATCCACATCTAATGATCTTTTTGACACTTCAAATCTTTTAAGCGAAGGGAAATATATTGATATGACAGCTACCGATAGAGCGATTCTAAACATTGATGAAAACACATTTTCAATTGAAAATATAAACGGTGAAAACTTTTTAAACATCTCTGGACAAATTGAGAATTATCAAAGTTTAGTTGAAGCTCATGGTCAATTCACAATCTTTGAAAGAATCAATTACAAAGTTGAAAACGTTGAAAATGGTAGTAGTTCAGATTATGATTTTGATTTGGAGTTTCAAAAGCCTTTAGATGAAAGCCTTTTTGTTGAGTTTTTTGATTTTTCAATTCCCATACCAGATTATGTTCCAAATGGAATTATTGATGTGTCAAACATTTACGGTGCTTTGACTTTTGAAAACTACTCATGGTTAAACACAGAAGTGGTTTCAACAGGATCAATTAATTATGATGGAAGGGTTGGTTCTGATATAGTTGACCCTACCATTAATAGTTTAACTTACAGTCAGGGGACAAGAGATTATCCTTCAATTATTATTGATGGCAACATAACTGATAATATTGAGTTAGATTATGTAGCATTTGAGGTAAAATGGCTGGCCCCTTCGGGTTCTGATCAATATCAATCATTTATCATACCTTCTAGTGCAATAGACGAGAGTGGTGATTTCTCTATAGAATACACGCCCGGTCCTTACTATTGGCAAAATATTGACGGGGAACTAGATATACATGCTGCTATGGCATTTGATAGTTCAAACAATTTCACATTATATAATGATGTAGACATTAGCGGTTATTTTCAAGGTGGGAACTCAAGTTGGATGCCTGTTCTTTATGAAGAATATGAAAGATATGATGACGGCGAGTGGTATTTTAGATTTAATCTAGGTGAGGCAACAATTGGATCTGGGAAACTGTTTGATACAAATCAAAATGGTGGGTCTTATGCCAATTTAACCAATGAAGCTGTTTCATTTAATGGCATAAACATTCCTGCCAAAACAATTATTACTCCAGATGGTACTACTCTATATCCATCTGAAGAATTTTTTAATAATAATAATTATGATACTGACGTAAGAATTTATTCTTCACTTGGAAATGATTACGTAAACTTAAGTGGAAGTCAGCAAAATATTGACGTGAAGTGGTCTCCAGGTAACGATACTTATATATTAGATTTAAATGATGATTTGGGTAGAAGTCCAGAATTTATTGCTAATGGGCGGTACCACGAATTTGTCGAACTATTAGGTGTTTCAGATCCCGATGGTCTCACCTTTGATAATAGTAAGGGTAAAGCCTTAGAAGTTTTTTCAGATTATGGTAAAACACTTGCTTATGGTATCCAAGAAATTGAAACTACAGCATATGATGATGTTATTATTGGTAGAGATAATTTTAATGAAAATATAAGACTTTTTACTGGCCAAGACACTATCACATCAGGTTATGGTTCTGATACTATAAGAACTAAGCAGTCTGATACTGACAGTACATCGAATTATTTAATTACTGACCTATCTAGTTTTGATAAAATTGAAATCTCTGAAGTTAATGCTAGCGACATTAATTATGATAATTATTGGGATCAGTTCGCAGTTGCTTATACAGCAGACAGCAATACTAACATTGGATTTAATGCAGGTTCAGTAAATAATGACAGTTTATTCACAATAGTAGGAGAAAAGAATCTCGATTACATGATAATAAAAGATTATAAAAATGATCCTGGTGATAATCTTTTAGAATTTTATTTTGATGACGATAAACAGGGCAATAATTTAAAAAGATACTTTGCAAATGATCATGAATCACAGCGATATCAAATGGATAATGATGATATTTCTATCTTTATACCTGATTATAAAGCGGGTGATATCATTAAAATTGAAGATGCTAATGATAGATTTGGTTTTACGAATGAAAACTTTTTTAGTCAAGTAAATGTTGTTCAGGATACAGTTAACAATCTTACAAAATTATCTGTTGATAACAGTTCTATCCAAGTTACTAATTTTATTGTTATAGATGGCATACATGATGTTCAAGGTTATGGCCTTGGTTATGGATTAAATAATTTTTATTTGAGTTTTGGTAATTCTGAAACTGCTGGTACCAGTGGTGATGACCATTGGATGGGTAATTCTTCAATAATCAATACTTATAATGGTATGGATGGAAATGATAGGATTACGGGTGGTCTTGGTGATGATGTTCTAAGTGGCGGTTCTGGAGACGACAAAATCTATGCCTTTATAGGAAATAATACCCTAGATGGTGGTGTTGGTGAGGATACTTTACGATATACTGGTTCAAAGTTACCTGTTCATGTCAATTTTTCTGATGAAACTATAAAATATATAGAATTATCAGCTAATAGAGATATTTCTCAAGATAGTTATTTTGATCTTTTTTTAGGAAGTGAGCTTGAAGATGTAGGAATTAGTGTAGATAACGGCAATGCATTAAATGACAACTCTTATTACAGGGTTTATGAAGAGGCCGATGAAAATGGTACTTTTGAAAATACATATATTCAAGAATTTGAAAAATCCTCTAACAATCTTTGGTCTAAATTTGGGGATGCGTTTATTGGCTCTGGATCTGTAGACCAAATAGTTGACAGAGGTTATGATGACCTTTCACTTGTTTTGTCCTCATGGCACAATGAAGATGGGTATTATTGGGAAATGCCATCTTCTTTTGATCCGTCAGATATTACAACTTTCACAAATTTTGAAATTGTAGGCGGCAGTAATAATCCTTTTGGTGATTTAATTGATGGTACAGATGCAGATCATAGTTTGACAATTTATGGAAATGAAGGTGACGACACAATTTATGGTTCAGCTTATTCAGACACTATAAATGATGGTGATGGTAATGATACCATTTACGGAATGGGTGGTAATGACACTTTTATCCAAAGGTCAGGTGGTGATATTTTTGATGGTGGTGCTGGTGCAGATACAGTAATTAGTGATTATTCACGAAATTTACCAAATGATTGGACAAAAGAAGATTATGCTGTAGTTAATCTTCAAGAAGGTACTGGAAGTACTACTTACAATCCAACATCTAGTTTAAATGATACATATCAATCTATCGAGAATTATTCTCAGACAGGTTCAAATGGTGCTAATTATATGGTCATTGGTTCTGATGCTAATAATATTTTAAGTACAAGTCTTGGTGATGACATTATCGACGGTGGCGCTGGAAATGACAGGCTTTATGGTAATGAAGGCAATGATACATTAAAATCAGGTTCAGGTGACGATAAGCTTTATGGTGGTAGTGGAAACGATATTTTAGAAGCTACTGGTTCTGGACATCAATATTTTGATGGTGGTGAAGGAAATGATACTTTTAAAGTTGATATTAATCAATATACATTATCTGATGGATTTATTTCCTTAACAGATCTCTCTTCAGGTTTTCATGGATCAAAGGCTGACCAAGATAACCCATTAAATGACACTCTGATAAACATAGAAAATGTCGATTTGTCAGGGTCCTATGGAGCTGAAATTATTGGTAATGACGAAGATAACGTCTTAATGAGTGGATCTGGCAATGATGTTATTGCTGGTGGTTTAGGTAACGATATCATTGATGGTGGCAGAGGAAATGATGTTTATGTTCAAGAGGGAACTTCTGATCAGTGGTCAGTAAAATTCAATCAAAATTGGGAGTGGGTTAATTCTACGCCAGAAACAATTTATTATAGTGTGACAGTTGCAGCAAAATCCAGTGGTTCGGGTAATGCTTATTATCTTGATGGAATTGAAGCGCCTGAACTTACCTTTAAAGAAGGAAACACCTACATTTTTGATATTTCTGATCCTAGTGTGAGTGATCATCCTTTTGCATTCTCTGAAGGTGAAGATGGATCAGGTTCTAGTTATACAACAAATGTAACAAATAATGGAACTACAGTAGAGATTACGATAGATGATACAACTCCAGATCTTAATTACTATTGTACAGCGCATCCAGGTATGGGGTCTTCAGTTGAAGTTTCACTCATAAATTTTGGAAATTTTATCTTAAGTAATGGAATTGATGTCAATATTTTAAATGATATAGAAACCATTCAATTTGATGACAAAACAATTGATTTGCACGGTGAAAATGGTGGTGCATCAAATTTTGTTAATACTGACGGCCAAGATGATTTTGTAGGCACTTGGTGGGAAGATTACATTGATTTGTCAGATAGTGGTTCAGTAACTTCAGGTATAACATTAGATGCAAGTCTTGGTACTGTTGTAGATAGCTTTGGAAACATAGATACATTTTCTTCTATAGAAAACTTTGGTGGAACAAGTTATGATGATACTCTCCTCGGAAGTGATACTGATAATTCAATTCCACAATGGTATAATGCACTAAATTTAAATCATGATAATTATGAGTCATTTAAACCAGGCGAGGGCGACGATGATATAGATGGTAGAGGTGGTTATGATGAAGTAAATTACACAAATTCTCCAAGCGGCATGACGATTGATCTACGTCAATCAACTATTGCAGATGGTTGGGGTAATGAAGATACTATTGCCAACATTGAAGGAGTAGAAGGCACTCAACAAGATGATATTATTATTGGTAATTCAGGGAATAACAGTCTTGATGGTAGATATGGAAACAACGAAATAGATGGTGGCCCTGGCTTTGACTATATTGAATATAATGGTCGTGGAAGAGAAAATGTTAATGTTGATATGTCAGCAGGTACCGCAACATTTTCAAAGTATGGTTCTGACGAAACATTTACAGATACATTTTCTAATATAGAAGGGGTGATTGGTTCTAAATATGATGACATTATTACAGGTAACGATCAAAATAATATTCTTGAAGGTGCTAAAGGTAATGATGTTATTCGTGGTGGTGGAGGTGATGATGTTTTAGTTACGGGTCATGGTGATGATCAATTATATGGTGATGGGGGAGATGATACTCTCATTACAGTAGGCTCAGGCACACAATTTTACGATGGTGGTGATGGGACTGACACATTAATTGTGGATACGAGCTATCTTACATCTTTAAATCCAGACTATTCAAATAAAATTGATATAGATTTAACTTCAGGTGATTTGGGGCAGCAAGGAAATTCATCACTTAGAGATACAATAACTAATATTGAAAATGTTACTTATAACGGTCTCTTTGATACTCAAATTCATGGTAATGACCAAAATAATATTATATATGGTGGTTCAGGAAACGACAAAATTAATGGTAAAGGCGGAGATGACTATTTATATGGTGAAGAAGGTAATGATACGCTAATACTTGGTGGTCCAGGCTATGCTCACTTAGATGGTGGTGAGGGGATAGATACTTTTCAGGTTGGGTTGAAAAACATGGACTGGCCTAAAACTGATGATCCTAATAATTTAGTAAATTTTACATATACTATTAATTTAGAAGAACAACTTGCAGGTAATGATAAATTAGTCAACTTTGAAAATGTTGATTATGTTGGTGAATACGATTCTGAAATAACTGGTGATGAAAAGGATAACGTTATCTCTTCTAGTTCTGGAGATGATATCCTTAGAGGTGGTGCAGGTAATGATACTTTAAATGCTGGCGCAGGTAATGATTTTCTATATGGTGAAGAAGGTGATGATACTCTAATATTGGGTGGTTCTGGTTATACAGTATTTGATGGTGGTGAAGGCAATGACACAGTATATATTGAATTACATACTTCTAGGGAAACAACCTACATTGTAGACTTTATTAATGGTATTTATAAAGAACCTACTGAGGTCGATGACCCAAGGTATGACACATTTACTAATGTAGAAAACTTTGAAATATCAGGAACAGACAATGATGTTATCATGAATGGTGATGACAATGACAACATCCTTACCACTGATGGTGGTAATGATGAATTAAGGGGTGGAGACGGTAATGATGTATTAAAGTCTGGTGCCGGCGATGATTTTGTATATGGTGAAGCAGGTGATGATATTCTAATTTTAAATGGTTCTGGCACACAAGAGTTTGATGGTGGAGAAGGTATAGATACTTTTAAGCTTGATCATACCTCTTTTATAGGAACATTAAACCCTGATTACGAACAGATAATTGAAATTGATTTAACTAAAGGAATTAGCGGCCAAAAAAATAATGTCTACTTACAGGATACCTTAATTAATATAGAAAATATTAAATACGAAGGTTCAACTGATACTAAAATGACTGGTGATGATGGTAACAACGTCATTAAGTCTGATGCTGGAAATGACAAGCTCCACGGCGGCAAAGGTGATGACACCATCAACGGTGGCTCAGGTAAAGATTGGCTTTATGGAGGAGAAGGTGATGACGTTTTAATTGGAGGTTTAGGTTTTGATAGAATTGATTATAGAGAAAGTCTGGCAGCTATTAACGCGGACTTTGGAACTGGGATAGTAAGTGGATCAGACATTGGAACTGATACTATTTCGGAGATTGAGCGTGTAATCGGAACAGATTTTAATGATACATTAATTGGCTCCGATAATGTTGATTATTGGGAAAGTTTTACCACAGAAGCAGGTGACGATGTAGTGGACGGCAAAGGTGGAAATGATATTGTGTGGTATGGTCGTACAAATTCAAGTATTACTGTAGATTTAAAACTGGGGACAGTTATTAGTGAAGATGGAAATGATCAGCTGACATCTATAGAGTGGGTTTCAGCAACTAATTTTTCAGACACTTTACTTGGTTCTGACGGTGACGATGGCTTTCATCCTGATATAATAGGTGACCCTGGCTCTGACACTACTGGAAATATTGAAGTCGGAGCGGCTGACATTATTGATGGCCGAGGGGGTACGGACACCGTATCTTATGCTAATACAAAAAAAACAGACAACTTTACGCCAAATGGTATCCAAGCAAACTTAGCTGATGGCACTGTTATCGATCCTGGAGGTAATACCGATCAGCTTATCAGTATAGAAAACATAAATGGTACCAAATTTGATGACCATATTGTTGGAGACAGCGAAGCCAATACTTTAAAAGGACTCGACGGCAACGACACACTAGACGGAGGTGATGGTAACGATTATATTCATTCAGGTGATGGGACTGATATTATAACAACTGGTGCCGGGAATGATTTAATTCATATGCACAAAAATCATGCCACTCATTCTCTTGAAATGACTGATAGAATTACAGATTTTGAGTTAGGTTACGATAAAATTGAGCTTGAGGAAATACCATATTCTGACATTTCAATCGAACAAGGTATTGGAGAATATAATAACGATACTATTGTCTCCACCTCTGATGGATATTTAGTTATTTTGGAAAATTTAAATCTATCAATTTCCACTAATAATGATCATGCATCAATTTTTGAACTTTTTGAAACAACCACACAAGCCAAAGCTGAGTTCACAGCCTCGATAGACAAATGGTCACTAGGCAATGACAATACTGGCTCAGACACTTCAGAAACAATGTGGTTTGACGGCCCATCAATGAAACTACACCGTAAAGATATACAAGATGATATAGGTATA
>CABXSI010000030.1 GCA_902514865.1 uncultured SAR116 cluster alpha proteobacterium | reverse complement strand
GACAGTAAAAAAAGTAGCAATTATTGAAGATAATATTGCAACTTTAATTTGTTTACCAAATTTTATCAATACATCACCCTATAAGTTAAACCAACCTTATGATCTGATGTTCCTTCAATGGCACCATCTAAATTTAATGAAAGCAAGCTGCTATTAGCATCAAATTTTTTAGTGAAGTTTAATACATATTTAGACAAGTCATAGTCAATTGATCTAGTAGCAGAAATTATATTATGTTGCTTACTAATTCTTCCACTAAATATACCCTCAAAATAAGGAAAAGAAAAACCTGAATAATAATAAGATTCTGGAATAAGCTTTACTCTTCCAAGAGCTTCACTTTCTGAATAATAAGGATGATCTAATTCATATGTATCAATATTACCTATACCAAGAATCATTGAGAAACCGCTAAAAAAATCTCTTTCAAAAGCAACTTCAGCTACTTCAAATTTACCAGCTACAAAATCGTCATGTGCTTCAACAACATTGGTCAGGTTTGGGTTTTCATAATTTTTTAAGGTAAAATTTTCTAATAATTCAGAATTCCACTGTTCTCTTATGATTTGTTGAATGGGGTTATTAAAAATCTCAAACTTATCAAACTTTATATTCAAATTTATATTTTGTGATAAAACTCTGTTATATTTAATACTATTTTGTTCAATCTTACCCCCTGAATTCACATACTCGAATTTAGGATAAATGGATGCGACATCAGTCGCAGTGAATGACGTACTACTTACCATCTTCATATCTGATATATTGGCGATAAAAAAGTTGCCTCCAAATAATTTTGTTTTGAAACCTATGGATGGTCTAATTCTATAATAATTAGCATTTGAAAGGAATTCAGGTTTACTTACATTATCAAGAATTAAACTTTGATCAAAATCATGTTGATAATTTCCAAATCTTAATTTAATCGTACCTTCACCACCTAAAACTTTGTTGTTAATAATGCCTGTTATAACATGGTCACTTTCAACGCTTTGTACATCATCTTTTCGTGAAGAGTAATTTCCTAATGATGGTAAATCAGTACAGTTTCCTGAAGTTGGATGAACTGCTGTATAATTCATCTCACCTCTTTTAATACCACTTTCAAAAGAAAGTGAGTAATTTCCGTCAGTTGAATAATTACCTATTTCACTCAGACCAACCTCTAATTTTTGAGTGTCTTGTTTATCCTTTCCATTACAACCACCAACAACGAGAGTGTCTACTTCTGACTTTCCTTTTTCAAATGCCAAACGAAACATTTTGGTTTCGTTATCACTTCTCTTCGATACACCTAAATCAAACCTCGACGTTAAATCATCAATAGGATATGTCCCGCCAGTATGAAAGGGTACTACATTGCCGGTGAGAAATAAATTCTTATCATAATCTTTTCTAACGCCTACACCAACAAAACCCAACCCAGCATAAGATTTATCTATGTCATCAGATGCAATGTAAGCATCTCTCACTGCACCAAAAGCACCGAAATCTAATAAATAACTTTGTTCAGTATTACCTGAAATTGACCTTCCATTATAACCTTTTTTGATTGAGTAATTTTGAGTTTCATTAGCACCATTAGCTTTATACTCTGTATAGCCATAATTTCCAGGTTTTGAAATTATATCTGGCTTATCTCTCCTTGCGCCAAATACTTGACTATTTAACATATATCCCATTAAGTATTTTGAATTTTTAATATATTTGCTTTCAGTTAACTTAGCGTCATAGAAATAACTACCTGACCACATTGCATCTCTTAACTCATTGGCTGCGCCCTCTGCTAACTTAGGCAAACCTACATCAAGAAAACGTGAACCTATATTTATGGTACCTTGTTGATCAGTTTCTAATATCTTTAAGTTGGTGTTGTTCTTAGATTTTATTTTGGCAAGATTTGCTTCTGCAATTGATTCAGTAAATTTCAATTCTGAAGAATATATAGCACTCGCTATTATATGAGGCATAGGGTCTAGAGGATCAAATTCTATAGATCTATTTAGTTGTCTTATTGCCTCTTTTGTTTCTCCTTTTTGGTAATGGGCGACAGCAAGAAAAGAATATGCCCTTGAATAACCTCTTTCTATCGCTGTTGCATCAACTATTTTTTTTATTGCCTTTGATGCGTTGCCTTTTTTTAACTCAATGACCCCGGCATCCGTTATAGTTGAAAAACCTAATTTTTCACTAGGTATTGAGGATAAAATAGCATCAGCTTTTTGGATTTGATTTCGCAGAGTATAAAATTGTATTGCAATTGATTTGTACTCAAGAGATTTATTAGGTAATTTTTCAGCCTGTTTCAATAATGTATTAGCATAATCAAATTTTGAGTCTAACATGGCAATTGAAGCTAATTCTGTAAGAGGTTTAACCCACAACATTGCCTGTGAACGTGATTTTTCGAAATAGATTTTAGCCTTTTTATTAAGACCCATTATTTTATGTATTTTTCCTAATTGAAAATTATGGAAAGATAACCTTTTTTCGTCAGGAATACTAAGAAGTAATTCTTTTGCCTTTTCTAATTCGCCCTGAGATATATTGTACTTTGCCCAAATGTAAATTGTTCTAAAGTCATCAGGCAATCTTTTTGAAAATATTTTAAAGTCATTTACATTTCCATTTATTATAAGCGTCTCAGCTTTTACATAATTAAACCACGTTCTCCAATCACCTTTTAAATTTATATTGTCCAAGTAATTAATTAATTCACTAATTTGATTTTTGTTAATATATTCTTGAATGTTTAAAACGTCTTTAGGTAATTCATCATTTTTTACATAAAACTCTCCTCTACCCAAGCTACTTTCATTTGTCGATATATTGTTTTTTTTATTATTAATAAAAGTATTTAATTCTTTTTTGGGAATATATGCATATGGTTCTATTTGATAATTGTAAAGAAATTGTAAGTATTTACCCGTATTGATGATTTTAGTTTGCGATATTGAACCCTTTTCATCAATATTAGCTACAGAACCTGAATTCAAGTTTATATTTTTGTTACTATTAGAGGCAATTGAAACTTTACCCTCTAATAATGCAATTACACTTGATCCATCTACCTTCACTTCAGAGACCCACTCAGTACCTCTAATTGACGCCACAGCATTTGGGGATTTTAAAGATATTTTTACGGGTATTTTATTTGTTTTAGCCCAAATTTTACCAAGCTTTAAATTTATAGATTGCTTTTTTTTAGGTTTTTTTTCTAAAAACAATGTTGAATTTCTAGTGACTTTAGTCTGAGTTCTGTCTGGCAACACTAAAACCACTGATGCTGACTTACCAGTTTTGAGCCAAGTCTTGTTTTCTATTTTTTGAGGTTTTTTTACGTCTACCCAGACTTTCATATCACTGGAAATCTGAACTTTACCAGTTATTTTTAAAAGAGAAATTCTATTATCAGCATAAGATGAACTGGCGGCTACAAAAAAAATTAATATTAATATGAATTTAATACTAGCATTCATGAATTTTTTAATAGCTACATGTTAAACAGACTAAATAATAGCCCTATTGTTTGGTTTCTTTTGTTGCTTCTTCAGTTTTTTCGTTTTTCTTCAAAACACCTTTCTCAGTTAACTGATTAAGCACATTTTGAATTTGTGTATTTGCCCTTATTAGACCAGATAGAGGCATAATTAACTCTGCTTTTTTTTGCATAGACGGCTTGCCATCTTTATCTGGTTGATCTCCAACAACTAACAGATCAATTCTAACATTGGTACCGGCTAACCTTACATTACCAATACCATCAGCATATATATCATTCATCATAATTTTTAATCCATTTCTAATATGTTAAGCTGGTACACTGTATGTTATTGCGCCTTCCTCTGTCAATAACTGTTCAAGCGTGAGATCATCTTGGAAATTACTAAATTCAGCAATCTTAATGTCGTTAGCTGTATCAAACAAATCGTTACCTACAACTGTTAAATCAGAAGCAGTTTCTATACCTAAATTTGAGAGGTCTAATACGTCTTCCTGTCCAAATCCTTGAATAACATCCGCTATCTGGTCCCATACACCATCACGATTACCAAGTTCGAAAGTAGTCTCAAAATCTCCTTCGTTATAATCTTCACCAACCATTATATCTTGACCGTCACCACCATACAAATTAGTGGATGCAGCTACACCAGCCATAAGTATATCCTGACCTGAAGATCCAGTATATTCATCTACACCTTGGTTAACATCACCAACAATTAAGTTCCAGATTTCATTAGAGTCCCAACCATCATCTAGGAATAATTGCTCAACTGATCTAAAGCCGAGATTTTGGTTATAGTGATCAAATACAAACAATGTATCATCAACAGTACCATCCATCTCGTAGTCTACATCAATCTTAAGTGTATTACTGAAATCTTCATGTTTGATTTCCGTTCTAGTAAAAGTAAGTTGATCTATTGACTGAGCAGAGGACAGAGTGATTGAGTCTGATTTATCTTCTGAACTACCACCAATCTCGTTTATGACGTCACCGGCTACTCCATAATCACCAGCAACAATATCGCCATTTTCATCGGTTTCAATTGTGTCACCTATATTGATTTTATAGTTATCAGATCCACCACGACCCATCATGACGTCACTACCTCTGCCAGCTTCTATAGTTTCTGCAGCGTCGCCACTAATCATAACATCAGCTGTCTCTGTTGCTCCAGCAACAGTTGGAAGATTAACAAGTATTTCAGCCTCAGGGTTAACAATCCAACCACCATCTACATACTCGACTTTTACGTTAGTTACATCTGTATCTAATAAGCCGCTACTTCCGTTTTCTCCTGTAGCTTCGCCCCCAACTTGTATATAAAATGTTGATCTAGAAGAACTAGGGGCAAAATCAAAGTTCCAATTTTCTACGTCAGCATTTGAACCTACAATGGTTTCAATATCTGAGAAGGCTGCCTCATAAAGAACTCTGTATGCACCAGTCTCTACTCTTATTGTTTCACCAAACTGTAACTTAATAGCAGCAGCTAGAGTTTCATCAACTTGAGCAGTTTGAAATGTATCAAATTGTCTGTTGTCTATGCCCCATGCATCAATACCTCCATTTTGATACTTCACGGCAATTTCGTAACCATCCGCACCGCCAGCTCCGTCAGAGTCGTACCATACAAAGAATTGCGCAACCTCGTCATTCCAGATATTTGCGAGGTCTTGTCCGTCTAGTGTAGTATAAGCACTGGCAACACTATTAGCCCAAGTATTTGTATTAGAGTTTCTATCAAAATCACTATGGTTACCACTGTAGTAAACTTCTCCAGTAATAAAATTTGCGCCAGCAGAATAATTACCAACACCGGTAGTAGAATCTAATGTTTGTCCTGTTGTAACATAGAGCATGTCACCAAGATCACCCTGACCACCTAATATAAGCTCATATGTGTCTTCCTGAGCCCCTGTAAGTTGACCAGTACCTAAATATTCAACATCATTCGAAGTTAAGGTAACCTTTTCTACATCTTCAATGATTGTACTATAGCCAATGCCTGAGGCATCATTACCTTCAATGATGTATTGACCCTCAACAATTGTCTGTTCAGCTAATACTAGTTGTCCATCAAGTCCTTCAAGAATTGATATGTCTGAGCCCATAACATCAATTTTTTGGTTTGCACTATCAAACATAACACTAGGAGTGGTCATTCCACTTGGATCTAAACTAGTTCGAATAAATAATGCATACTCAGCTGATACCGAATACCCAGGGACATCAGAAGATACGGCAGCCCCAATGAAAGAGTTTAAGTCATTTACTTCTGCAAAATCAATTCTGTATAAATTACCGTTGAAGTGGTCATTGTCAGCGTCACTTACAAATTGACCACCTGAGACGTCTACGTCAGTATAATTTTGGTGTGAATAAGCCCTACCAACTTCCATTGAAGAAAGATCTAGATCATCATCTTCACCTTCATTGAGGTCATTAACTATGAGTTCATCAACGCCGGCCCCACCGGACATAAAGTTACCAGTACCTGTTGAAGCATCAAAAATATCATTTTCATTTGACCCAAAGAAAACATCAGCTTCGTCTGATCCAATGTAATGATCAACGTCAAAAGCTATATCTATATCACCAAATGTATCTAAAATTACATTTGCGCTATCTTTATCTGGGTCATAAGAAGAAATTGTAGAAATCGTCAGGTTCTCACCGAGTGTTTCTACATCATAAGGCAACCAACCATTCCAATAATCTTCTGCAGCGGTTATGACATCTGAATAAAGAAGGTTACCATCAGTGTCTACTGTTGACATTACTTGGCTACCATCCAAAATAAAGACAGCACCTTGACCACCTTGCATGGCAGAGTAATCAACTGCAGTTAATGTAGAAGAGGTCAATAACGAATCTACAGCACCGAATATTTCATCACTACCACCTGATGCATTAAAAGTTTGGATATTATCCTGAGTTTCATATCTTGAAGCACCAACAAATATGTCGTCTCCAGTAGTACCCATAAAGTATTCTGTATTGTCAACTATATCGTTAGTATTTGCATCTAGATATGTAACTCTACCAGCACTCAAGTCAACAATAACACCATTTTGCTTTACAACATTACCATCAATGTCATAAACATTCTCTAAGCTTGCAGGTGCAGCAAGATAAGCGTCAAATCCTTCACCACCATTAATTGTGAAACCACCAACTCCACCAGCTATAATATCATCACTTAATCCAGCATCAAGGACAGCACCATCTTCAACTACAGCAGTATTAATAAAGTTTACCCCATCATTAATAAAAGTTTCGGCGTCTACATAAGAAGTTCCCCCAATTGAAGACACGTAATCTGTTCCATACTGAATAACGTCTGCACCGTTTACTGCTTCTTCTCCTGGGTCTATTGAACCATTTTCGTTCCAGTCCACGTCCTCATGTCCATTTTTCCAATAGGCTTGCGATTCCGCACCAGTATCACCACCATCTGTTGGAGGAGGTGTTGTTCCACCATCTGTTGGAGGAGGTGTTGTTCCACCATCACCACCAGCAACACCGTCAGGAACAAACCCTATGGGACTGGCGACGGACGGGTCGCCATTGGGATATCCTTCGAGGTAAAACTTTATACCATTCATTGCATCAATTGGTACTTCAGAAGGAAGCCCAAAAACTTCTCCTCCATTTACAACCTTAAAATCATCAGCCGTGTCAGCAGTAGAGGCATCAGACTCAACTTGAACTAGAAAAGCATCACGGTCACTTTCATCAAACATATAAGGAATGCCTTCACTTACTGTTCCATTAATAGTCATACCATTAATATCGGATGCCTGGGCCGAGGTAAAAATAAAAACATCAAGGCCTGAACCTGAGTCAGAATGGTCGTCGTCGCCACCGCCATTTTCATCGCCTTGTGTTCCACTTATGGTGCCTATCTGTGAAAGATTCACGAAGATTGCAGTGACCATATCGGCTGTCAATTGAATTGGCGCAACATTAGCAATTGGTGTATGACCAATAGCATCAGAGCCCTCTAAGGGTATTGCTTCTCCTGTACCATCTGCTTTGGTGGCGATAGCAAACATTCCACCAGATTGTTCTTCAGTAGATAGATAGTCTCTAATTGGAGGTGCATAATCCATAGCCTCGTTTTGATTCAGGTTGAAATAAGGAAGATCTGCTTGTTGTGTTCCATCACCACCACCGCCATCTGTTGGAGGTATTATTGTTCCATCACCAACACCGCCACCATCTGCTGGAGGTGAATTATCTATAAATGATATGGTAGAACCATCACTTGAGATTGTTGTATTAATATCGACATATATAGTTGGTGAAGTATTAATTACTTCCTCATTTAAAGAAATTAAATTTTGAGCAGATGAAGTTCCACCATAAATAGAATTCATACTAATTTCAAAATCTACATCTAAACTCCAATTTTCAGAATCAGTTCCAGATGCATTTACACCTCTAAATTCACCTATTAATGTAGCTTCTGATGGCCCATTTATAGTTGTTAATAAACCAGTATCGTCTAATTCGCTTAACAATCCATTATTATAATACATCACTGATTGACCAGATGGGATGACCGTACCTGTACCAAAAACGGATGTGGAAATTATAGTTTCGTCTCTAGCATCGGGAAAAACACCCAATTCTACAAATGATTGAGGACCTTGTGCCAGATAGGCTGAAGCCCATTCTGACATAGAAACTGTTTTAGCAAAAGCAGTTGTGTCCGCGCCGGATTCATATCGTAAATCTGCTTCCATTGCACTTGTTGCTTCTGACGCAGTCATTCCAGGCCATCCGCCCAACTCTGATACGGGCCTAAAAGTGGCATCAGGATTTGTTCCGTCTTGAAGTTCTTCAAAATAAGTATTAGCTTCTAAGTATATAACTCCACCTGTATCAATTTCCAAACCGCTCATATCATGAGCAGCCTGGGGACCTGGAGCGGGCATCGGATCATTCATCGGATCATCAATAGGTGAACCTGAGCCATATGAAGAATCAAAGCCATATGACGAGCCACCATTCATCGGATCATCAATAGGTGAACCTGAGCCATATGAAGAATCTTCGTAATCTGATGAGTTATCTGCATAATCTATTTTCACTAAACCCAAACTAGGATCTAAATTAGAACTTTCTACAGACCATGTATTATCATCTCCATCACCATCATCAGGAGAAATAAACCTTGGCTCCTCTGAAAGCAAAAAATCAGGATGCTGGTTCTTAGCTACCCATTGCACGTCTGTGCCTGACTGGACAGCGTCTATCAAGTAAGTGGTTGCTGCTTCACCTAGATAATGAACTTCTATAATCCAATCAACATCATCGTTAACTGAAGTATTCATCGAAGTAATATTTCCTTCGCCATCTTGTTCAATCGAATAACCGAACAATCCGTCTTCGGATAAAAAATCAAAATAACTCTTATAACTAGATAAAGACATAATAAGCTCCCAATTTATTTATGCTTAATACAATAAACAAAAATAATATAAAATATGTGATCAAAGTCACAAAATATTAAAAAAAAATAAAAAAATTGCTAAATATTCTTTTTTTATTAATTTATTATTCTTGTTTTATCGATGACTTAAATTAAGAAAAGCTTTAGATTTAAGCCTAATAAAACATTAACATGTTAATTCTAATTTAAAAAAATAAAAAAGTTAAGTTATATTTCAATTAATTTAAAAATAACAGTTCATTAGCTTTATCAAAATTTATAATAATGTTTTTATTAATATCTATTTTAACAATTGATTGATTCTTTAATTTCTTTACCTCTCTGCTTACGGTCTCCCTAGAAACACCAGAAAAGTTTGCAATAATTGCTTGATTAATTTTATTATGAACTAATACTGTATTGCTATTTTTATTGTAAATAATTGCTATTTTTATTGTAAATACCTATACGTAATAATTGAGATAAAATTTTTTGATCAGCACGTGTTGAATGTATATTTGCTAAAATATTTTCGTTTATTCTAATGTAATCGATTAAATACAACAATAAATTATTATTAAACTTACTATTACTCAAAAGTTCTGCTATTACCAATTTATCAAAAGTCCAATATCCAGTATTAATAATTGCTACTGCCCTACCTGTTCTTGGACCATGATCAATAGACGAAGCCCAGCCAAATCCATCTCCACTATATTTTATATCAACTGAAGTTTCGTAGCCGACATAATTTGTCTTAGATATAACTACAATACCAGATTTTAAAATAAATGGGTCAAGGTTCTTAAAAGAGCCTTCATCAAAAATTATAGTTTTAGCAGGACATTTATTTAGAGATGCATTACGTGATATTTTTTTTAATAGACTTTGATCGAGGTTCTTGAAAAGTGAAACTGTTTTGAAATTCATAATTAATTTTTTAAAATTTATATTATATGTAAATGATATATTATTTTATATACTAAATTAAAGTGACTAACAAAAAAATTTAATTTTAGAATTATTTAAATTCTTAAATTTATTAATAGCTATAAAAGTTATAGTGAAACCTTCTACCGAGTTAAAAATATTCTTAAAATAAACTAAATTTGTACAACTGAGCAAGGATTATTTATATTTATAACTCGTCAATCTTGCGAATTATCACGTTTTTAAAGTGATCTTTCAATATACGCTTTATTTTTGTGTTACTCATCTTACACAAAGTATCTTCCATCCATGCTATTGCATTGTGATTAAGATTAAGTAAACTTTCCAATCTTTTTATTTTCTTATCGATAAAATCCGACTGATCCAAAATAGGGTGTATAATAAAATTGCCTTTGATAGCCCTAACCTCCTCCTCAAGTAATGCTTCATCTTTGTTAGCAGTAAAAAGTTTGAAGTTAAATGACGTTATTTTCTCTAGGGATCTACACGAGTAGTCCTGTTTGTTTGCCAAAGTAGCGATAAAACTCTCATCATTTAGATAATCTCTTTCAGGTCTTCTTTTATTTATAAAATCTCTGGAAAAATTTTTCCTCACTTCATAGAAAGTTTTAATTTTGTCTGCTTTCAACCTCGTAAATCCAAAGAGGCAAGTCATGGGAGTTTCGTAGAGTAATCTTGCCGTATGGTAAAAAAAAGAATTGGGGTTAGCCTTTCCGTAGCGCAAAGACAGGAAATCGTGGCTAAGTGAATTTAATTGATCAAAGAATTCTGAAGGGTTCGGATTACAAAAATGTATGTCAGGTTCTGCTAACCAGAAAAAATCATATCCCGAAAGTTCCTGATCTAGAACATAATAGCAGTAATCACCACATCTCCATGCACAATCATGGGGCCAGAATAATTCATTATCTGACAAAATTTTACTTTTGTTAAAATAGATGGCGTTGTAAGATGAAGGTATCTTCAAATTGTCATCATCTACATTTAATATTAAGTATGTGTTTTCCTTACCAAAGAACTTTTCTGCAAATTGGTAAAATTTTTTTTCGCGTTCGCCAAATTTATGTGTTCTAACAGCAAAACAGTTTTTGTATGTCATTTTTTATCCACTGTTTTCAATTTAGCTTTTATAATGTTCTACCACTTTTTTTAAGTATAAACTATTGTTTTTACTACACAATATCCAAATGAGTTGCAAGCAACTCA
>CABXSI010000029.1 GCA_902514865.1 uncultured SAR116 cluster alpha proteobacterium | reverse complement strand
TTATATGGCAAAATCTATGAGTCATTGGGTTGTACTTTCTATTTTAAATTTTGTCAGAGATTCATACGAATATTACGAACAGGAAAAAATAAAACTATATAAATCTAGAAAGGAGCTGAATTTTTTATCTTTAACAATTGGAGTTTATGGAGTTGGGGCCATAGGAAGTGTAGTAGCAAAAGATTTATATAATTTAGGGTTTAAAGTAGAGGGTTGGAGTAGAACTAATAAAGAAATTGAAGGTATTAATTGTCATTCTGGGGAAGACTCCTTTGAAAAATTAGTTAAGAATTGTGACATTCATGTTTGTCTATTACCATTGACTCCATCAACAAGCAATATCTTTAATAAATTAACCTTTGCCAAAATGAAACGTGGATCTTGCTTTATAAATGCAGGCAGAGGTGAACACGTTGATGAAGATGATTTAATTGAACATTGTAAATCCGGCCACATTTTAAGTGCTATTTTAGATGTTTACAGGAATGAACCATTATCAAAAGATCATAAATTTTGGGAGCAAAAAAATATTAGAATATGGCCACATGTAGCTGCCGAAACAAATCCAGAGACAGCTGCTAAACAGATAGCTAATGCAATAAAATGTATTCATAATGGAGAATTACCACCTAATACAGTTGATCGCAACTTAGGTTATTAGCATATCTAATATTTTAAGGAGATTTTCATGAGCTTAAAAAAACAAATCACTGATTTGAATGATATCCGAGGTGCAATGATTTTCGAATTTTTTAATCCCGGTATTCCTATCATTCTTAAAAATGCGGGTTGCCAATTTATAATTTTTGACATGGAGCATGGTGGGCTTTCTATAGAGCAATTTAAAACTCTTGCAATAATAAGTAATGCCAACGACATCGCCCCTTTAATACGAATACCTGAAGTTAATTATAATTATGTAGCAAGAGCCTTAGATTTAGGAGCTGCTGGTATAATGGCGCCGATGGTTAACACATATAAAGAGGCACTAAAAATCGTTCAATCTTCTAAATATCCTCCAAATGGGCTCAGGGGTGCAGGCTTCGGTTTTGCTCATGATAATTACAAGAATGAAGGCCCTTTAAAGTATATTGATAAAGCAAATAATAACCTAATAAATATTATTCAAATAGAAACTAAAGTAGCGCTTGAAAATGTTGAAAAAATAGCAGCTATTGACGGAGTTGACTGTTTATGGGTTGGGCATTTTGACTTAACAAATTTTTTAGGAATTCCTGGGCAATTTACCTCAGGTATTTACTTAGACTCTGTCGATAGAATTGTGTCTGCTGCTAAATTACATCAAAAAAGCCTTGGTATCATGGTGAATAACCGTGATGAACTTAAAATGTATTCCAACCTTGGCTTCAATATGATTGCGGTTGGCACAGAAATGAGTATTTTATCAAGGTCAATTTCTCAAATACTGCAGTAAATTTGAATTATAATTTATGGAGAGTTTATGATGTTTAAAGTTGGTATTTCTGGAGATTTGCTAAATAATGAAAATGAACCTTGCTTTGGTAATGATCCATTGGAACCTTTAAAAAATAGAAAAGATATAGAAATATCTTGGATGGATAAAGCTATAACAGAAATAACTGCTGACATTACTGCAGAGTATGACGCAATTTTACTTAATTTACCAAAAGTGAACTCACATTCTGTATCTAAAAAAGATTGTAGATTAAAAATTATCTCAAGATTTGGTGTCGGATTTGATTCTGTTGATATTGAAGCTATGAAAAGAAAGAACATCATAGTCACAAACACACCAAACGCTGTTAGAAGACCTGTTGCTGTTGCAGCATTAACTATGATACTTGGTTTAACAAGTAAATTATTAAAAAAAGATAACCTTGTAAGAACCGGAAATTGGAATCAGAGAACTAATTTCATGGGGGTAGGACTTAGTAGAAAAACTTTGGGTGTCATAGGCGCAGGGAGCATTGGCACTGAAACAATCAAATTATCAAAACCTTTTTTTAAAAATATACTAGCTTTTGATCCATTTTTGTCTGAAGAAGAAATTTCTTCAAAAGGCGCAGTTAAAACTGAACTTCAAAAGTTAGCAGCAAAATCTGATTTCATAGTAATACTTTGTAATCTAGACAGTTCTACTAAAGCTATGATTAATTCAGAATTTTTCTCAAATATGAAAAGTAGTGGATATATTTTTAATTTATCAAGAGGACCTGTTATTAACGAAATAGATTTAGAGAAAGCATTAGAAGATAAAAAAATTGCTGGAGTTGGTTTAGATGTTACTAATATAGAGCCACTAAGCACAAATAGTAAATTACTTAAATATGATAATGTTATAATTACACCCCATGCTCTTTGTTGGACTGATGAATGTTTTAACGATATTGCTACCGAGGCTATAAGTTCAATAATAAATTTTATTGACAAAAAACCAATACTGAACCAAGTCAATAAGTAATTACGCGGCTTTCTCGCGGACTGATTGAGAAATTACGGCAAAAGCACTTTCAGTGTTTTTGCAACCTCTTAATTTAGTTGTCAGCTCTTTGTTTCTGAGCAATCTTGATACTAATGCTAAAGCCTGCAAATGTTCAGATCCATTATTATTTGGGGCTAATAGTAAAAATATTATATCAACTGGCTGGTCGTCATTAGCATTAAAATCTAAACTATTTGATAGTATTGCAACAAATACTTTTGGCTTATCTATATTTGGACAGTTAGCATGCGGAATAGCTATTCCATTACCAACAGCAGTGGATCCCAATTTTTCACGTTTTGTAAGTGCTTCAATTAGGGTTTGTGAATCAATTTTAATATCTCTTTCGGCCAATCTAGCTAATTCATAAAGTACGTTTTTTTTACTACTAGCTTCAAAATTAACTAAAAAAGATTTATCAGATAACATATCATTAATATTCATTTTGTACCTTAATAAGTGAATTGAATGATTAGGGATTGTTAATTAATATTAACTTAGATATCAGTCAAGTTTATATTATAATTATTTTATTTAAAAATTATTTCCAAGATAAACATCTCGAACTCTTTTATCAGATTTAATTTGATCAGGATTTCCTGACATTATAACAGATCCTTCAAAAAGTATATACGCTTTATCGATAATCCCTAATGTTTCACGGACGTTATGATCTGTTATAAGTACACCAATATTTTTAGATTTTAATTTATGAATTAAATTTTTTACATCATCAATAGCAATTGGATCAATTCCAGCAAGAGGTTCATCAAGGAGTATATAACTAGGGTTTGTGGCTAAAGCCCTAGCAATTTCTGTACGTCTTCTTTCACCTCCAGATAAGGTTGCTCCATATGAATTTCTTATATTGCCAATATTAAATTCAGACATTAGTTCTTCTAAAATTTGAAATTTTTCATTCTTAGTATACCTCTGAATTTCTAAAACTGATAGAATGTTTTGCTCAACTGTTAATCCTCTAAAGATAGACGATTCTTGTGGTAAATATCCTATCCCATTCTTGGCACGAATATGCATTGGTAAATGATTAATTCTTATCTGATCAAGTATTATATCTCCTTCATCGGTGTTAATAAGACCAGCGATCATGTAAAAACATGTAGTTTTACCAGCTCCATTCGGTCCAAGAAGTCCAATTGCTTCTCCTTTTTGTAAATCTAGAGAAACTTTATTAACAACTTTCTTATTATCATAAGTTTTAGAAATAGACCTAATAACTAAACCATTTTTGATCTTGTTTTTTTCATTATTTCTTTCGAACTGCTTAAAATCATTATAATCTTCAACTTTTCGGGAAGAAGATGATTTTAGCCGTTTGAGTTCTTCTTCTAAACTATTCAATCTTATTCTCTTCATTCAATTTTTTTACAGGAGAGAAAACACCTTTAACTCGTTTCTTCTTTTTGGGATCGCCAATAATATTACTTTTACCAGTTTTAAGATTGGTTATACCTTTAGATCCATTAATTATAGAATTATGGTTAATGATTGTGACATTTCCTGAAAGTCTTATAATCTCGTCTAACGAATTATAAATACCTTTATCTGCTTTTGATTTTTTTCTTTTTTGTTGGTTTTCAATTATTACATTTCCTTTTGCAGTAGCTTTTTGTAACGATTTATCTTTTGCATTAAATTCAGCTTGAACATTATCGGCATAAATTACATTTTTGTTAGATAAAATGATTTTAACATCACCCCTAGCTTCAGCTTTATTTTTTAAATCATCAAACATTATTATTTTTTTTGATTCAACATATCCTGATGGAGATGAAAAGGTTTGATATGAACCAGATATGATTGCAATTTTTTTTGCTACATCATAAGTCATATATTGACCAGTTGCCTTAGACTTAGCTTTAGTAAGAATTACATTTTCTTTTGCTATTAAATTTTTAAGTACATTATTTCCATTTTCTACATTATAATTAGCTCTTACAATATTTGCTTTCAAAGTAAGTCCGTCTTTTTTCAAAATAACATTACCTTTTGCTAGATAATATTTTTCTTTTTCGAACCATTCAAGAGAGATATCAGCTTCCACAGATAATTTGGAGTTGTTATCTTGTTCGACCTGTTTAGCTAAAACAGTAAAAGATAAAGATGTTAGTAAAATAAAAGAAAATATATATATTTTAATATTTTTCATTTTTTATTCGATAAAAGCATGTTTAGAGTAGCTTTTCCTTTTATTTTTATGTATTCGCCATTTTTCCTAACATCTAGTCCCTTACCTTTTATTGTGATATTACCTGAAACAATGTCTACATCGTCTTGTGTGTAATAATCACCCTTTTCAAAAGTTCCTGAGAGGCTATCTGTTTTTAAAACAAATTTTCTTAACTTTTTTGTAATTTTAACATTATCTGAAAAGTTAAAATTATCATAGTTATTTGATATTATCGCATGACCAGCTGAAATGTTTGTAAAAATTCCTTTTTGGTCAATTGTTGTTAATGAATTTTTTAAAATAACTTTTTTATCTTCAGAAGTACTCTCTAAAAGGCTTTCTGCAACAATTAAAAACTTTTCTCCTTTTTTATTTTCTTGAAGAATCTTAACTCCGTGTACCTCTTCTTTATTATCATAAGGATCTTTGTTTAATTGCACATTTTTTGAAGTTTTTTGATCATTTACCATAATTTGAGTTACAAAGCTTAAAATTATAACTACTATTATGGAAGCAAATATTGATTTACCGGTAATCATTTTCATTTTCTATAATCAAAAATATAATTTAAGTTTTATAATATTAATGAGAAAAAATATCTAAACTATCAAATCCAATTAAATCTAACTTTGATCTTGTTTTTATAAATTCGAAACATTGCTTAGCAATATCCACTTTTTCCTCACGTGTAAGTAGAGCATCTAACTCAATTTTTATTTTATGAAGGTAAAGCACATCTGATGCAGCATACTTTAGCTGTGATGCATTTAAAACTTTTGAGCCCCAATCAGATGTTTGATTTTGTTTGTCTAAATCAAGGCCTAAAAGGTCTTTACATAAATCTGCAAGCCCGTGTCTTGCGCCAAAAGTTCTAGATAATTTAGAAGCTATTTTTGTACAATATATTGGTCCATTTATATCACATATGTATTTTTCAATTACTGCAATATCAAACCTAGCAAAATGGAATAGTTTTGTAGAGTGAGGATTATTAAGTATTTTTTTCAAATTTATAAAACTTTTGTTATTATCCAAGCATTCCCTAGAAATTTGAACTAAATGAGCGTTACCATCTCCATTAGATAGCTGTATTAAACACAGTCGATCCCTTTGCAGGTTTAAACCCATGGTTTCGGTATCAATAGCTACAATGTCACCAAATTTTATATTTGAAGGAATATCATCCTGGTATAAAAAATAATTCATTTATCTTCCATTAAACTCTAAAAGGTGGAAATAATATTTAAGTTATATTATCACTGTTATAAATAGCTTTATTTTAAATTATAATACATCAAATTTTATATAAAGGTAAGAAATATGGGAAAAAGAAAATATAAAAAAATTCTTATTTTTGGAGGAACTGGTTTTCTTGGAAACTCGTTAATCAAATTACTCTTAAAAATGGATGCTGAAATTATTTTGTTTACTCGTAAAACAAGTTCAGGAAATGCGATAGTAAAATACAAGTCTAACCGAAATATAAAAATTGTTCACTGGAATTTTACTGATTACAAACTTATAGAAGAAAATATATTAAATTCAGATTGTGTAATTAACTTATGTGGTATTTTGTATGAGAATAGAAATAATGATTTTTTCAGAATTCATTCTGACTTTCCCGCACTCTTAGGCAAGCTTTCATCAAAAAACAATATAGATTCATTAATACATGTTTCTGCATTAGGTGTTTCAGAATTTTCTGAGAGTAAATATTCTAGAAGTAAAGCAATAGGCGAAAGAAAATTATTAGAAAACTTTCCTAATGGAAAAATAATTAGACCATCATTATTGTTTGGAAAAGGGGACAATTTTTTTGGACAATTTTCACAAATGGCCTCCTTATCACCCTTTTTACCCTTAATTTCTAGAAATACAAAATTTCAACCTGTTTTTGTAGATGATGTTGCAAAGGCAATAATCAATTTATCAGAAAGTACAAAATATAAAGAAACTACTTTTGAGATTGGAGGAGAATTTATTTATAGTTTTGAGGAACTTTTAAAAATTTTATTAGAGATTAAAAATATTAAGAGAATTTTAATTCCTCTTAATCCTAAACTAATGATGATACCTGCGTACTTTTTACAACAATTACCAAAGCCGCCATTTACAGTTGATCAAATGAAACTTTTAAAAAAAGATAATATATTAGATCATAATCTGCCAGGTTTAAAACAGTTAGGTATTAAACCAACAGAAATGAAAAAAGAACTAGTTAATATTTATAGTTAGATTTTATTAGTGATAAGCGTATATCAAAATTACAACACCAAGAATTATCCTATAAAAAACAAAAATTTTCAAAGAGGCTTTGTTTATCCATTTCATAAAAAGTTTAATTGTTATAAGTGCTAAACAGAAGCTTGCAATTATCCCGATTATCATTTCATCGTTGAAGAAAAAACCTTCTTTGTAAAAAAGTGAAAAACTTTCTAGTGTCATTGCAGCAATTATTACAGGAATTGACAATAGCAAAGAATATTTAGAAGCATCATATCGACTGAATCCCATAAATAAACCTGCAGTAATAACAATACCAGATCTACTAGTACCAGGTATCAGAGCTAAAATTTGAAATAATCCTATTATAAAAGCCTCTTTTAAATTCAAATTTTTAATAAATTTTTTAATCTTAAGATTTGTATCAGCTATACCAAGTAAAATTCCAAAACCTAAGGTTGACCATCCTATAATTTCTAAATTACGTATTATTTTGAAGTCATATAAATGTATTAAAAAACCAATAAAAACAATTGGCATGGTGCTAATAAACAAGTTTTTAAAAGTAATAAACCCTTCATTATTTTTTTTTAGAAACATAGTATCAAAAGCTATTTTTGAAATATCTTTTTTTAGATAAAATATTACAGCAAAAAGAGATCCAAAATGTAAAGAGACATCTAAACTTCTCTCTGATGATATGGATCCAAATATTTCTGGAAGAATTATTAGATGAGCACTTGAAGAAATTGGAAGGAACTCAGTAATACCCTGTACCAGTGATAATATAATAATTATTTCTAAGGCCATTTAATGCTCTATTAATTTGTATAAATATTATTAGACTTATATAATCATATTATCTAATAAAAAATTAACTTAATACTGATATAAATATTTTAACTTTTAGCTTATGTAGTTATTGATGATTTGGAATAGAAAAAAACCATATTTAGCAGAAATTACTTCTAGTAAGTTATTATCAAGTAAATATTCTAATAAAGAAATTATGCATTATGAGATTTCTTTAGGAGATAGTGGGATATACTACGAACCAGGAGATAGTTTAGGAGTAATTCCAACAAACGATCATAATCTTGTTTTAGCCATTATAGATAGACTAGATGTAAATTCCTCAATAATCCCAGATGGTAAAAATTCTTCTTTATTTGAACTTCTTATATCACATTATGAGATATTAACTCCTACAAATAGATTAATATATTTTATCAATGAAAACATTAAACATAATGATCTTAACAAGGCTTTAAACAGTGATAATAAAAATTTATTAAATGAATTTAAATATGGAAAGGATGTTTTAGACTTTATAAATCTAGATAAAAACCTAAAAATAGATTTAAATATTTTTTTAACTCTATTAAAACAGCTACAGCACCGGGCTTATTCAATTACATCAAGCTATAATGCATACCCAAAAAAAGTTCATCTTACTGTATCTACTCAAAGATGGAAAAACAATTTAAGAGATTACCACGGAGTGTGTTCAACTTTTTTGGCTGATAAATGTTTCAAGGGCAATAAAATAAAAGTTTTCTTAATACCTAATAGAGTTTTTAAATTGCCCAAAAATTTAGAAAAAGCTGTAATAATGATTGGACCAGGTACAGGTGTTGCCCCTTTTATATCTTTTCTTCAAGAAAGAAAATTTTTAAGAAGTTCAGGAAAAAATTGGCTTTTCTTTGGTGCTCAAACGAGAATTAACGATTTTATTTATGAAAATGAAATTTTAAATTTTAAAAAAAAGAAGGTTTTGCAAAAATTAGATTTGGCATTTTCTAGGGACCAATCAAAAAAAATATACGTTCAAGACAGAATGTATGAGTCAAGAGCAGAATTTTTTCAATGGATTGAAGATGGTGCTGTTTTATATGTTTGTGGAGATGCTCTTAAAATGGCAAAGGACGTAGATAGTATGTTTAGAAGAATTATAGAAGACCAACTTAATTGTAATGAAAGTAAAAGTTTGGAATATATTAAAAATTTAAAAAAAGAAAAAAGATATTTATTAGATGTATATTAAATATTGCTAATTTAATTATCTTATAATTAAGGGTCAACGTGATGAAATGGGATAGATTAAGATTATTCAACATTGTCGCTCAAACAAGAAATATCACTGAAGCGTCTTACATATTACACATAAGTCAATCTGCTTTAAGTCGACAAATGAAAGCACTTGAAAATGAATTAGGAGTGAAACTTTTTTTAAGAAACTCAGATGGTATTTCGTTAACCAAGGCAGGAATGAGATTGTCGTCTTCTGTCCAAATTTTAGCTTCTGATATTAGTAAAACCCATAACCAGTTGCTTGAAGATATGGATGTTCCCTCTGGAAGATTAAATGTCTCTGCGACAAATGCTTTTGGAGCTTTATGGGTTGCACCGAGGATGTCTAAATTTAAAACTTTATATCCTGAAATAAGTGTAGCACTTAGTCTGAGAGACTCTGAGCCAAGAGTTACAAATTTTAATTCAGATATAGAAGTTAGAATGACACCTAGCGTGTCACAAGATGATGTTCAAATTAAGTTGGCTGATTGTAAATATAAGATTTTTGCATCAAATGAATATATCTCGAAAAATGGATATCCTAAAACTAGTAGTGATTTAGATAACCACAAAATTATTTCTTATGGTGAAGATGCTCAACCACCAATTGATAGACATAGGTTAAATTGGTTGTTGACAATTGGCAAAGAAAATAAAAGGCCCAGAAAACCAATTTTAGAAGTTTCAAGTATTTATGGCATTGCAAAAGCTACTGAAGTTGGAATGGGAATAGCTTCGTTACCTGATTGGATGGAATTTGAAATGATAGAGCTTACAGAAGTTTTATCACAATTAGATGGTCCTAAAATGTCAATATCATTGTGTTTTAATTATGAATTAAGAAATGACTCTAGAATTAAAGCTTTCAAAGATTTCATGACAAAAGAAGCAGAAACAATTAATTAATTTGTTGATCATTTTTGAAATGCAATTTATGCATACCTGACATATAATGAATCATTTTACAATTGTAGTTATATTAACTATGTTCCACTTCCCTTGAAGTGTTACCTAATAATTATATAAACCTATAATTCATATAAGCCAATTAATATTAAGGATTAATGGATGAAGATAAACAAAATTAACAAAATGGGTTTTCCAGAGGAATATGGTCTATATGATCCTCAAAACGAACATGAGAATTGTGGTTTTGGGTTTATTGCAAACATAAAAAATGAACCAAAACATGAAATAGTCCATCAAGCCCTAGAAATTGTCCATAATCTTGATCATAGAGGTGCAATAGGAGCTGATCCTTTAGCTGGAGATGGTGCAGGGATATTGATACAAATACCTGATGAGTTTTTTAGAAAAACTTTAATTAATTCCAATATAAATTTACCCGAAGTTGGAAACTATGGTGTAGGAATGGTGTTTTTACCATCTCATAAAAAGAGAGCAGAATTAGCGGTTCAAGCAATAGAAAAGGCAATTAGAAACGAAAATCAAGAACTAATTTGTTGGAGAAAAGTTCCTGTAGATGTCAGTGTATTAGGTAAAACTGTTAAAAATAACGCACCGATCATAAAACAATTTTTTATTAAAAAAAACGAAGCTACGATAACCGAGCAGGAGTTTCAAAGAAAACTTTATGTAATCAGAAAACAGTGTCTTTTTTTAGTCCAAAATGAAAAAGACGACTGGGACGATTTCTATGTTGTTTCGCTCTCTTCAAGGACAATCATATATAAAGGAATGGTTTTAGCACCAAACTTGTCAAAATTCTATATTGACTTCCAAAACAAAAATTTTAAAACAGCTATTGCTTTATTTCATCAAAGATTTTCTACTAACACTTTTCCTTCATGGAGACTTGCGCAACCATTCAGGTATTTATGTCACAATGGAGAAATAAACACTGTAAAAGGCAATACAAACTGGATGAATTCAAGAAGGTACAGTATGTCATCAGAAGTATTAAAAGATGATTTAAAAAAAATATGGCCAGTTATTGAAAAATCCCCTTCAGACTCAGCCACATTCGATAACGCTTTAGAATTACTTGTAATGTCTGGTTATTCTTTACCGCATGCTATGATGCTTATGATACCAGAAGCTTGGAAAGATAATTCATTAATGGATCCTAAACGTAAGTCATTCTATGAATATTATTCAGCATTAATAGAGCCATGGGATGGTCCAGCGGCTATGGCATTTACTGACGGCATGCAAATAGCTGCTACTTTAGATCGAAACGGACTTAGACCTGCAAGATATGTTGTTACCAATGACGATTTAGTAATTATGTCTTCCGAAGTTGGAGTTCTTCGAGATATACCAGAAAATAAAATAATAAAAAAATGGCGATTACAGCCAGGTAAAATGCTCCTTGTAGATTTACAAGAAAAAAGAATAATATCTGATGAGGAACTTAAAGATAAGCTAGTTAATACTTTTCCTTATGATAGTTGGGTTAAAGCATCTAAAATAAAAATTGAATCTTTTGACATTAAAACTAACAAAGAATTTCCTGATGAGAATGTTTTACTAGATTCACAACAAGCCTTTGGCTACAATAAAGAGGACTTAAAATTTTTTCTTGAACCTATGATTTTAGATGGTCAAGATCCCATAGGTTCCATGGGACGGGATATTCCTTTAGCTGCTTTATCTGACAAGAACCGTTTATTGTATGATTACTTTTTCCAAAATTTTGCTCAAGTAACAAACCCTCCAATTGATCCCATACGTGAAGAATTAGTTATGTCACTAATGAATTTTATTGGTCCAAGACCTAACCTACTCGATCCTAAATCAGGTGCAAATCAAAAATTAATTGAAGTTAATCATCCTATATTAAGCAACGAAGATATCGAAAAAATAAGAAAAATTGAAAACTTCTCATCAGGAGATTTAAAATCCTTTACTCTAAGTATTTGTTATAA
>CABXSI010000028.1 GCA_902514865.1 uncultured SAR116 cluster alpha proteobacterium | reverse complement strand
TATTCACCATAGTTTTTTGCCTAGTTTTAAAGGGGCAAAACCGTATCATCAGGCCTATGAAAGAGGTGTTAAAGTTATTGGTGCGACAGCTCATTACGTTACAAAAGAATTAGATGAAGGACCTATAATTGAACAGGATACACAAGAAGTTGACCATGAAATGATGCCTAATGATTTAGTTTCAATGGGAAGAGATATAGAAGCAAGAGTTCTCTATAGAGCGTTAAAAGCTCATTCGGAAAATAGAGTTTTTTTGAATGGTAAAAGAACAATAGTTTTTAAAGGACAAAGAGTTTTGGGATGAACAATCAAATGGAAAAAGTTGTTATAATTGGGTCTGGTGCTGCAGGGCTTACCGCAGCTATTTATGCCGCTAGGGCAAATTTGAAACCTTTAGTTATAGAAGGAATCCAGCCTGGGGGTCAATTAACAATTACGACTGATGTTGAAAACTATCCTGGCTATGCTGATGTTGTTCAAGGACCTTGGATGATGGAACAAATGAGGTCACAAGCCTTAAATGTTGGAGCACGGATAATAAATGATGTAGTTGTTCATGTTGATTTTAAAAAAGATAGTAAAACTATTTCATTAGACTCTAAAAGCTTATTGTCTACAAATACAGTTATCATAGCTACGGGTGCTCAAGCTAAGTGGTTAGGCCTTGAAAGTGAAAATAAATTTAACGGAAAAGGAGTTTCTGCATGTGCTACATGTGATGGTTTTTTCTATAGAAACAAAGAAGTTGCTGTTATTGGGGGTGGTAATACAGCTGTTGAAGAGGCTTTATATTTATCAAATATTTGTTCAAAGGTAGTATTAATTCATAGACGAGATGAGCTAAGAGCAGAAAAAATTTTGCAAGAAAGACTCTTTGCAAAGGAGAATATAAATGTAATTTGGAATAATATTGTAAGTGAAATATTAGGAGACGAAAAGGGAGTTAATTCATTAGAAATTAAAGATAAAAATTCAGACAAAACTGAGATAATTGAAGTTGAAGGTGTTTTTATCGCTATTGGACACAGTCCCTCAACTGAACCATTTAAAGGAGTTCTTGAAATGGATGAAGAAGGTTATATTGTTGCTCAAAAACCTGGAACATCTATAACGAATATTGAAGGTGTTTTCGCAGCTGGTGATTGCGTTGACAAAATTTATCGACAAGCAGTAACAGCTGCAGGTATGGGTTGTATGGCCGCTCTAGATGCTGAAAAATGGATGCAAAATCAATAATTTTTAGTCATTAAGATTAATTAATTCCATTATTTCATATACCAAAGACGCTACTGTAAAATCATAAGCAATAAAATTTTTTATTGGAGAGAATTCGACAACATCAAACCCTATAACTTCTCGGCCTTTAATAAGTTCTTTGATTAAATTTAGACTTTCATAATATCCTAAACCTCCTGGAACAGGGGTACCTGTTGCTGGCATAACAGAAGGATCTAATCCATCCACATCGAATGATAAGTATACTTTCTTTGGAAAATTTAAAGGTAATTTAAATTTTTTTTTATAATAAATATCTTGTGCGTCCAAAAATAAAACTTTTAAAATTTTTCTATTTTCAACTTCTTCTTCACTTAATGCACGCACTCCCAATTGTGCAATTTTATATTTTTCATTACCAAGAAGATACATTACGCTAGCATGTGAATGAACTTCATTTCCATAATTTTGTCTCAAATCAGCATGGGCATCAATTTGTATTATTCCAATATCATCTTTATTACGTAAATCTAATCCTTTGAAAATACCGTTAACAGCACCATAAGTAATTCCATGTTCGCCGCCTAATGTGACGGGTATCTTATTTTGCTTGCTTATTTTTTTAGTAATATTTTCAATATCACTCATAATTACTTTTAATGGCTTACTACAATTTAAAAGCGGATGTGTGTGTATTCCGTGGACGCATGGTATGCTTTTACCAGTATACCGTTCTAATTCATTACTAGCTTTAATAATGGCTTGAGGCCCCTTAGAGGTGCCTTTACCATATGACACTGTTTTTTCTAATGGAACTGGCACAATATGAAATTTAGCTTTATCTTTATTTTTTTCTTCTTTAGAAAGTTCTGAGTTTAAAAAGTGATTATTTTTATTATCCATAATTTATATGCTCTTATGATAATCTATTTTCGAAGTCTTTAAATGAAAAGCTTTTAATAATTTCTAAATCGTCTGTTTTACTGTCCCAAATTGCTATAGATGGCAACTTTACACCATTAAAAAAACTAGTTTTTACCATAGTATAATGTGCTTGATCTAGTAGAGCTATCCTTTCTCCTATTTTTGGAATATCATTAAAATTATATTCACCAATTATATCACTAGCTAGACAACTAGGTCCTCCTAAAATAATTTTATGTCCTTTATCTGGTTCGTTAAGAAGAGCAGGTCTATATGGTGCTTCAATTACGTCTGGAATGTGTGATGTGGCACTTATATCTGTAATCGCAATATTTGGAGATAGTGGATTACTAGGTTTAAAAAAATCTAGTATTTCTCCAACTAAAATACCACTATCTAAAACCACTGCTTCTCCAGGTTCAATATATATTTGACAATTTGTCTCATTAGAAACTTTTTTCAAAAAATATTTTAGTTCATTAAGCTTATAATCTTTTCTTGTGATATGATGTCCACCACCTAAATTTATCCATTTTATATTGGTAATTAAAGGTGTTAGTGAATTTTTTAACTCATTCCATGTATTTTCCAAGGGTTTAAAGTTTTGTTCGCATAATGAATGAAAATGAATTCCATCAATTTTGTCTATATCGTAAGTAATTAAATCTTTTAAATGTACACCTAAACGAGAACTAATTCCCGCAGAACTGTACTTATTAATTTCAACTTCTGAATAGAGTGGGTTAATTCTTAGCCCAACTTCATTATTAAATTTTTTAGAAATATCATAAAAAGTATTGATTTGGTTGAATGAATTAAAAATAATATGATCAGATATTTTAGAAATTTCATCAAATTCATCTTTTTTAAATGCAGGTGAATATGTACTGATTTCCCCTTTAAAATATTTATTTGCCAACTTAGCTTCATATAAACCTGAACAACATGAACCATCTAAGTATTCTGATATTAAGTCTGCAAGTGAAAAAGTTGAAAAAGCTTTCAAAGCAATTAGAATTTTTATGTTTGTTTCTTTTTTAAGTTCAAATAAAATTTCCAAGTTATTTTGTAATGCTATTTTGTCTATTACAAAGCACGGACTTGGTAATCTTTTCAAATCAAGTTTATTAAAATTTTTGGGGTTTCCACCCATTGTTTGTAACATCTTAAACTCTAAAAATTCAGACTATCGTTTAATTGAATAGTTTTAGTGGGTAACCCATGTTGATTAAGAAGTTTCATAAATGGATCTGGGTCAAACTGTTCTATATTCCATACACCAGGTCTGAACCATTTTTTTTGGAGCATCAACAGTGCTCCAATCATTGCAGGAACACCTGTTGTGTATGAAACTGCTTGACTTCCAACTTCATCGTAGCAATCTTCATGATCACATATATTATAAGTATAAAATGTTTTTTCTATGTTATTTTTTCTACCGGTAATAATTGTACCAATACATGTTTTACCCTTTGTTGTTTCACCAAGACTACCAGGATCTGGAAGAACGGTTTTTAAAAATTGTAATGGAACTATCTCTACTCCATTATAATTTACTGGCACAATTGATGTCATTCCAATATTTTCAAGTATTTCAAGATGTTTTAAATAGTTGTTGCTAAAAGTCATCCAAAACCTAGCTCTTTTTATTTCTGGAAAATGTTTGATAAGACTTTCTAATTCTTCGTGATACATAAGATACATATTCTTAAGACCAATTTCAGGAAAATTAAATGATACTTTATTTTTTAGGGCAGGACCAATTTTCCATTGTTTATCTTCCCAGTATTTACTATTAGATGTTACCTCTCTAATATTGATTTCAGGATTAAAGTTTGTAGCAAATGGATGGCCATGATCTCCATCATTGCAGTCTAGAATGTCTAAACTATCTATGCAATCGAGATAATGTTTTTTTGTATAAGCAGTAAAAACGTTTGTTACGCCAGGATCAAAGCCAGATCCTAAAAGTGCCATAATTCCTTTTTCTTCAAAACTTTTCATGTAATCCCATTGCCACTTATATTCAAATTTTGCTTCATTTTTTGGCTCATAATTGGCAGTGTCCAAATAATGTGTTTTTGTAATAAGACAAGCATCCATGATATTAAGATCTTGATAAGGAAGTGCTAGATTGACTACTAAAAAGGGTTTAAATTTGTTGATTAACGAGACAGTCTCATTCACATTATCAGCATCTAACTCTATAATTGTAATATTAACTTTATATTTTGTTTTCACACTGTTTTTAATTTTTAAGCATTTATTCAGAGTTCTACTTGCTAAAATTATGTTAGTAAAAACTTTTGAAAGTTTTGCCATTTTGTGAATTGTTACATTACTTACACCGCCTGCACCAATAACTAAAACACTATGCATTTAAATCTCCTAAAATTTTAGCAATTTATTATTTTTCAAAATAGGTGTAACCAGATATTGATTCTTTAAAAGATTGAATCAATTGCTTCCTCTCAGTTAAGGATAAGTCTCTACTTCTTACGGCATCTTCCACTATACGCTTAAATCTATTTATAATATCTTTCGGTTCATACTCAACATATGATAATACTTCAGAAATGGTGTCACCTTCTTGTTCATGCAATAGCTGATAATTACCATTTTCTTTTAATTTTATTGTAACTACATTTGTATCACCAAATAAATTATGAAGGTCACCTAAAGTTTCTTGATATGCGCCTATATAAAAAACACCTAAAAAATAATCTTCATTCTCTTTAATACTGTGAAGTGGTAAAGTGTTTGAAACACCTTCTTTCAGAACAAATTTATTTATAATGCCGTCACTGTCACAAGTAATATCATTTAAAATAACTCTTCTATCAGGATATTCATGATGTTTTTGTATTGGTGCTATTGGATGAATTTGATCAATAGCCCAAACATCTGGAAGACTTTGGAATAATGAAAAGTTACCGTGATAAATATCTGCCATATTATCAATTGAATCTTGAAGTTCTTTGGTTATTTCTGTTGATGAAGAAAGAACTGTCTTAATTTTGTTTATAACATATAAATAGGTTTCTTCTGTCTTAGCCATATTAGGTAGATCGATTTGACCACTTCTGAAAAGGGCTCTTATCTCGTCTCTATAATAGTTTAGATCATTCAAACATTCTTGCGCTCTTTCTAAACCTAGATATTCAGGAATTTGGATCATATTTTTGAGTAAAGGATGGTCCTCTTCATTGATTGTTTGAGTTTTTTTACTATCAAAGTTAGTTGTTTCTAAAATATTGAAAATAAGCATTGAGCTAGACGCTATACAAGCTCTGCCAGATTCAGTTATTATTGTTGGGTGAGCTATTTTGGATTGGTCAAGTTCATACTTAACTGTCTCTACTATATTTGTACAATATTCATCCAGGGAATAATTTATAGAGTTAAAAGCAGATTTTTGTTCTCCAGTATAATCCACTCCTAAACCTCCACCAAGATCCAAATAGGTTAATGGCGCACCAAGTTTACTCATTTCAGAAAAAAATCTACATGCTTCTTGAGTTGCTTTTCTTATCTCTATTATATCTGGTATCTGACTTCCGAGGTGTGAATGTTGTAAAATTAAGCAATCAAGGTAATCATATATCTTTAACTTATTTATGACTTCCATAACTTGTTCAACAGATAACCCAAATGCACTGCGATCGCCACTTGACTGTGACCAATTACCGCTAACTTTATTAGTTAATTTCACCCTAATTCCAAGTAATGGAAGGACGTTTAGCTCTTTTGAAATTTTAATTATAAGATCAAGTTCTCTTGGGCTTTCTAAAACTAAAATAGTCTTAAAACCAATTTTTATCGATAAAATTGCAAGATGAATAAATTCTCTATCCTTTATTCCATTACAAATTATTGTAGAGTTGGCTGATAGATCATGTGCTAAGGCTATTAATAATTCTGGTTTGGAACCAACTTCTAAACCAAAATCAAATTCTTTACCGAACTCAACTATTCTGTCAATTACTTGAGCTTGTTGATTTACTTTTACAGGAAAAACACCTTTATATTCACCTTTGTATCTTATTTCTCTAATTGCTCTAAAAAAAGAATTGTTAATTTGTTTTATTCTAAATGCTAAGTAATCTGTAACTCTCAATAAAACTGGGCAACTTATTCCTCTTTCATTCAGACTTTTAATAATTTTGATCAAGTCCGCTGGAGAATTATCTGGATGAAATGGGTTTTTTAGCCCAATATTTCCATTCTCAAGTATTTCAAGAATGTCATTGCCCCATTTTTTTATTCCATAAACATCATCATTCATTATAAATTAACCTAAATTATTTTAATGGATTGATTATATTGCCATATAGAATTGGTCAAGTTATGGTTAAAATAAAATATGATATTTACAATATAAAAAATTCTAAAAAGAGGGTCGTATGTTTTTTTCTAAATATAAAAATGACGTAATTGACAAGAGTAACGCGCTTGTAGGGAGAGATAATCCTATTATTGATAAATTATCTCATGAGATAAATGGACGTGACCTTATGCATGTTCCAAAAGGGTTCTGTGAAATTGTTTTTGGCATGGGTTGTTTTTGGGGCGCTGAAAAAATTTTTTGGAATCTTCAAGGAGTATATCACACATCAGTAGGTTATGCCGGTGGTCATACTAAAAATCCAACCTATGAAGAGGTATGCAGTGGTTTAACTGGTCATACCGAGGTAGTAAGAGTAGTATATGATCCAAATAAAATAAGCATAAAAAAAGTCTTAATTTATTTTTGGGAAGGACATGACCCAACTCAAGGAATGAGACAAGGTAATGATATAGGTACACAGTATAGATCTGCAATTTTTATCAAAAATAAAGAGGATCTGATTGAAGTCAAAAATACAATGACAGAATTTCAAGATTTACTAGATGTAGAAGGTTTAAATAATATCACTACAGAAATTAAGAGTGATATAGAATATTTTTTTGCTGAAATTTATCATCAACAATACTTACATAAGAATCCAAATGGGTATTGTGGCTTAGGTGGTTGTGGTATAACATTTAAATAAACATCTTTGTTTTCTATAATACGTCTTGACCTAATTTGTTTCATAATATATCAAGATTTAATTATTATTTATGGTGCAAGTTATGAAAGTTGTAAGTTCTTTAAAAACATTAAAAATCAGAGATAGAAACTGTCAGATTGTTAAACGTAGAGGTCGTTTGTACGTAATTAATAAAAGAAACCCTAGATTTAAAGCTCGTCAAGGCTAATTTATCCATTATTTCTAATAAACCCGTATATCATACTTTTATATCTCTTCTACAATTAAATTCTTAACAAAGGATTAAATAATGAAGATTACTAAAATTATAGAAGAAACTAAATCAATTAGTTCTAACATAAAGAATGCATATATTGATTTTTCTAAAATGACAATAAGTCTGGTTGCTGTTTGTTCTGACATAAAAAGAAATGGTAAATCCTTAATTGGATATGGCTTTAATTCGAATGGTAGATATGGCCAAGGTCATCTTATCAGAGAGAGATTTGTTCCTCGACTGTTAGAAGCCAATCCTAAAGAACTATTAAATGAGGAGGAAACTAACTTTGATCCTACAAAAATGTGGGATATTATGATGAGAAATGAAAAACCTGGTGGTCACGGAGAACGTTCAGTTGCTATTGGAACAATAGATATGGCAATTTGGGACCTTGTTTCTAAAATTGAAAAAAAACCATTATTTCAGATGCTTGCTGAAAAGTATGGAAATGGAAGAGTTAATAGAAAAGTATTTGTTTATGCAGCTGGTGGATATTACTGGCCTGATCAGGGTATACAAGGTTTAACTGATGAGATAAAAAAATATCTAGATCTTGGTTACTCAGTCGTTAAAAAGAAAATTGGTGGTGCATCTATGTCTGCGGATTGTGCAAGGATAGAAGCAGTTTTAAAAATTTTAGGCCCCAATGACAAACTTGCAGTTGATGCTAATGGAAAATTTGATCTTAAAACGGCTATTAAGTATGGAAAAGAACTTTCTAACTATGACTTGTTTTGGTATGAGGAACCTGGAGATCCATTAGATTTTGAGCTTCATAAGCAGCTAGGAAATTTTTATTCGGGCTCATTGGCCACTGGTGAAAATCTATTTTCTGTACATGATGCCAGAAACCTAATTCGATACGCTGGAATGAGAAAAGAAAAAGACTGGCTACAATTTGACTGTGCACTAAGTTATGGATTGGTTGAATACTTGAAAATAATTGAAATGCTTAAAGAATACAATTGGGACATTTCAAGATGCATTCCACATGGTGGTCATCAAATGTCCTTAGCAATAGCAGCAGGTTTAGGCTTGGGAGGAAATGAAAGTTACCCCGATCTTTTTCAACCCTATGGTGGTTTTCCTGATGGAGTAAAAGTTGAAAAAAGTATAGTCACTTTACCAGAAATTGAGGGTATTGGATTTGAAGGTAAATCTGACCTTTACTCAATAATGAAAAACATGACTACATAAAATTATATTTTTAAATTTTAAAAAAATCATTTCCTTTATTATCTATGACTACAAATGCAGGAAATTTCTCAACTTCAATCTTCCATACGGCTTCCATACCTAATTCAGGATATTCTAATACTTCTATCTTCTTTATGCAATCAAGAGCAACTTTGGCTGCAGTTCCTCCAATAGTACCAAGATAAAACCCACCATATTTATGACAAGCATCTCTTACCTGTGAGGATCTATTCCCTTTTGCAAGCATAACCATTGAACCACCATTTTTTTGAAATTCATCAACATATCCGTCCATTCGTCCAGCGGTAGTTGGTCCAAAAGAGCCAGAGGCCATTCCTTTAGGTGTTTTAGCTGGGCCTGCATAATATACGGGATGATCTTTAATATAATCAGGTAAAGAACCATCATTTTTAAGTCTCTCAAGTAACTTTGCGTGAGCTATGTCTCTTGCTACAATTAGAGGGCCAGTAAGACTAACTCTTTTTTTAACTTCACACTCATTTAATTGTTTCAAAATATTTTTCATAGGTTGGTTTAAATCAATGTTTGTTACTTCTTCAGAGATATCATTAAAATCAATATCAGGCATGAATTGACTCGGGTCAGTCTCAAGTTTTTCGAGAAAAATTCCATGCTTATTAATTTTACCTAATATTTGTCTATCAGCTGAACAAGAAACTCCAACACCTATTGGAAGAGAGGCACCGTGTCTTGGAAGTCTAATTACCCTTACATCATGACAAAAATATTTACCTCCAAACTGTGCTCCTATACCCATTTTACGTGTTATATCTAATATTATTTTCTCCCATTCACGATCTCTATATGCATGACCGGTTTCATAATCACCTTGATTTGGCAAATTATCTAAATATCGCATAGAACCAAGCTTGACTGTTTTTAAATTTAGCTCAGCGGAAGTTCCGCCAATAACAATAGATAAATGATACGGTGGGCAGGCCGCGGTTCCTAGAGACATAATTTTTTCGTACAGAAATTTTTTTAAATTTTTATGATTTAAAGTGTCTGGTGTTGCTTGATATAAAAAGGTTTTATTAGCTGATCCACCTCCTTTTTGAACGAATGCAAAATTATACTCTGAGCCCTCAGTTGCAAATAAACTAATTTCGGCAGGTAGATTATTAGCGGTATTCTTTTCATCAAACATTGACAAAGATGATAATTGAGAAAAACGCAAATTATTTTCTTGATAAGTATTATAAACACCTAATGATAAATATTTACCGTCGTCTGAATCTGTAAAAACTTTTTCACCCTTATAGCCTAAAATAATAGCCGTCCCAGTATCTTGGCACATAGGTAGCACGCCTGATGAAGATATGTTTGCATTCTTTAACATTGTAAGGGCAACAAAGTGATCATTTTGGGAGGCCTCTTTATCATCAAGTATATCTCTTAGTTGTTGCAAATGGGATTTTCTCAATAAATGGGAGACATCGTGAAAAGCTTTTTGTGACAAAAATGTAAGTGCTTTAGGGTCTATTATTAAAATTTCAGTATCATTAATTTTAGAACATTCCACGTAAGCTTCTGTTATTTTCATATATTTAGTTTTATCTCTAGAAAGAGGGAACATCGGTGAGTAAATGAATTTGCTCAAAAAAATCTCCGATTTAATTAAAAAGGGCTAATTTAACGTATTATTAATAATTTTTTTTAGGTCCGATCATTTTTTCTGGATTTACAAATTTATCAAATTCTTCTTCTTTGACAAAACCTAAATTGATTGCTTCGACTTTCAAGGTAGTCCCATTTTTATGAGCAGTTTTAGCTACAATTGTTGCCTTATCATAACCAATATAAGGTGCAAGTGCTGTTACAAGCATTAAACTTTCTCGCATAAGTTTATCTATGTTAGAAATATTAGGCTTTATGTCTAACACACAATTTTCAGTAAAAGTTGACGTTACATCTCCAAGGAGTTGTATTGATTGAAGAACATTATAAGCAATCATAGGCTTATATACGTTTAATTCAAAATGACCTTGTGAGCCAGCAAAGCCAACTCCTGCGTCATTTCCAAGAACCTGAGCACATACTTGAGTAACAGCTTCTACTTGTGTTGGATTAACCTTACCTGGCATTATTGAACTACCAGGTTCGTTTTCAGGTAATGTTAATTCACCTAAGCCAGATCTTGGCCCAGATCCAAGTAAACGAATATCATTTGCAATTTTATATATAGATACAGCAACAGTTTTTAATGTACCTGAAAATTGAACCATGGCGTCATGTGTTGCAAGAGCTTCAAATTTATTAGGTGCAGTTTTAAAAGGAAGTTTAGTTATTTTTTTAATTTCTTCAGCGACTTTTATATCCCATCCAACCTCTGTGCTTAATCCTGTACCAACAGCTGTTCCTCCTTGAGCAAGTTCATAAATATCAGAAAGTGATTTATTTACTCTCTTAATTGACATGGATATTTGGTGAGAATATCCAGAAAATTCTTGGCCTAATGTTAAAGGTGTAGCATCCATCGTGTGTGTGCGACCAATTTTAATTATTTTCGCAAATTCTTGAGATTTCTTTTCAAGTGCAGTATGCAACTTTTGTAATCCTGGAATTAAAATAGAGTTAGTCATCATAGCCGTAGCTATGTGCATTGCAGTAGGATATGTATCATTAGAAGATTGGCCCATATTACAGTCATCATTAGGATGTACTGGCGTTTTTGATCCAATTGAACCTCCTAATATTTCAATAGCTCTATTAGAAATAACTTCATTGGCGTTCATATTTGACTGGGTTCCTGAACCTGTTTGCCAAACTACTAATGGAAAATGGTCATCATATTTACCTTCAATGACTTCTGAAGCTGCTTGAATAATTGCGTCAGCTTTTCTTACATCAAGTTTCTTATCTTCTTTATTAATTTCAGCACAAGCTTTTTTTATAATACCAAGTGCTTTTACAATTGATTTAGGTTGTTTTTCCCACCCAATAGGAAAGTTTAAAATAGATCTTTGAGTTTGCGCTCCCCAATATCTTGTTTTATCAACTTCAATTTCTCCAAAACTATCAGTTTCAACTCTAGTAGTGTTATTCATTGTATTTGTCATGCTCTTATGATTTTCTTATTTGTTAAAATTTATTTTTTATCTCTGAACTCATTAAGAGAAATAATTTCTCCAGATTCAGTTTCGTTTGTCTTTTTTGTTTGGTCTTTTTTATTTTCTAATACAATATTCTCATCTTTCTTTTCTTCATTAGAGATTATTTCTTTTTCTTCAACTTTAAATTGTAGACCAAATCCTACTGAAGGATCAGTAAAAGACGTTATTGCTTTATAAGGAACGTGAATATTTTTCTTTTGACCATTAAAAGATAAAGTCACCTCAAAATGTTCGTCAGTTGCTTTTAAATCCCAAAACTGATGTTGAATAATTATCTTAATTTCAGAACTGTCAGTACTTTTTAATTCATCTGGGACAATGACTTCATTATCATTCCCATTAAAAGAAATAAAAAAATGACTGTTACCTACAAGACCAGACTCAGCTGTAATTTTTAATACTTTCTTAACTACATTTTTAAGGCTTTCTTCTACTAAATCATCATAATCAAAACCCTTAATGTTTAGTGTACCGTCATCATTATTATTCACTAAAATATATCCTAAATTTTTTTTATGTATTCTACATTTCTAAAGATAACTTTTTCAAGATAAATTTAGAATTTCTCAGATAAAATGGCGAGAAGTAAACTTCTCGCCACCCAAGTTTTTCTGTTGCCAGGTAAACTGAAACCCCGCCAATTCTAGCTATAGAATTGGACTAAGTTTCGGTTGCTTTGGCTGCTTACGCTGCTGCAGCTACCGGAGCATAGTTGTCATTTGCAACTATTAAAATAGTCCGATAACGGTGGTACAATACCGAGTGAAAGTTTGATTTTTACTACATG
>CABXSI010000027.1 GCA_902514865.1 uncultured SAR116 cluster alpha proteobacterium | reverse complement strand
TTAGCTATTTTGAAATCGGATAATCTTGAAGAAATGAAAATAGCAGCTAGCACAGTAAATGACTTAATAAATTTTGAAATGGAACTTCACATTAGCCTATGTGCAAATTATGGAATATCAAAATCTGATTTAGAAAATGCTGATGAAGAAAATCAAAATATTGCCTATACTAGATATGTTCTAGAGCTTGGTTATTCAGGTGATTTGCTAGATTTATTATCATCTCTTGCTCCATGTGTGCTTGGTTATGGTGAAATTGGTATTAACTATAAAAATAGTAATCCAAAAACGCATATGTATCAAAAGTGGATACAGACATATTCTAGCAATGAATACCAAGACGTGTGCAAAAATGTAGCTAATTTAATAGACAAAGCATTTATTTTAAGATTAGGAGACGATTTTGTAGGTACTTACAAATGGCAAAAAGTTAATAAAATTTTTAATAAGTCAACTCTTCTTGAAATAGATTTTTGGAATATGGCAATGAAATAATATAAGGAGTACCCTTAAAAAATACTCCTTAATTAAATATAATTAGGAAAAGCTGTTTTGAGCTACTGTCATGGCTACTAACATGGGAATAGATAATATTACATTTTTTCTAGAAAACAACATTGCCTTTCTTGCTGCTTTAGCTTTAGTCTCTGCATCGACTTCAATTATACCTAAAGCTTTTTTTTGATTAGGCCATATTACTGCCCAAACATTCACAAACATTATTATTCCAAGCCACATGCCAATACCTATTGGCCATTGTCCCTCAGAAAATGTCATTGCATCATGAAGATAACCATTTAAGTGGGCTAAAATCAAACCGGACAAAACTGTGGCGACTGCACCCCATCTAAACCACCATAATGCAGCTGGGGCAATAACTTTACTAATAGCTGGCTTTTGTTCATCTGGGATCTTGGCCATATTCGGTATTTGTACAAAATTAAAGTAATATAATATACCAACCCACATTATAGCAGCTATAACGTGAAACCACCTTAATAGCCACATATTAAAAGCTATTTGATCAAATGAGCCTTGTGCCAAAAAGAAAATTAAAATAAATGCTAATACAAATCCAGTAATGACTGCACTTCTTAAATTAGTTAATAATGAAGACATATAATCCTCCCAAGATTATAAAATACAAACAATATTACATTAATGTCATTTATACAAATTAATCTCTTTCGATCTAGTAAGTATGGAATTTATTTATGATTAAATATAATATACTATTATTAAAAATAATTTGATAAAGAGCTTATTAATGCATACTTATGATGTTCATATTAAGAATGGTGAAGTTATAGATGGTACTGGCGCGCCAAAATTTAAGTCTGACATTGTTATTGATAATGGTAAAATAATTGGTGTTTTCCCTCCTGAGAATGGAGACGTAAGAGATCCGTCAGAAAACCATTTCTTATCTAATTTTAAAGCTAAATATACATTAGATGCAGAAAATAAGATTATTTCGCCAGGATTTATAGATGTTCATACTCACGATGATGATAATGTATTTTTAGATCCAACAATGTCTTCAAAAATCAGTCAGGGTGTAACAACTTGTATAGCAGGTAATTGTGGTATTAGCTTAGCACCATTTAGTTATAAGGGTGATGTTCCAGCGCCAATAGCACTCTTAGGAAAGTCAGATGTTTTTAGATTTCCAAGAGTTAAGGATTATAGAACTGAATTCGAAGATAAACCTAGTACTGTAAATGTTGCTCTTTTAACGGGGCATTCAATGTTAAGAGTAGAGGCAATGAATGGTGAGTTTGAAAGGCCTGCAAGCAAGCATGAAATAAATAAAATGGTAGACTGTTTAAAAACAGCTCTGGAAGATGGTTCAATTGGATTATCAACTGGTTTGGCATATCCCGCAGCAAATGACGCACCTACCTCAGAGATTATTGAATTAGCTAAAATCTTACCAGAATTTGATGGGGTTTTTACTACACATATGAGAAATGAAGCTATTGATGTTATTAAATCAGTTAATGAAACTATTAAAATATCATCTTCAACAAAGGTAAGAACTGTAATTTCACATCATAAATGTGCTGGAAGAGAAAATTGGGGAAAAAGTAAAACTACTCTTAAGTTGATTGAAGCAGCTAAAAAAAATAATTTTCTTGATTTAGATTGCTACCCTTATACAGCTAGTTCGACTATGCTTCTTAAAAGCTTTGTAAAAAGAGCAGACAAGGTTTTAGTAACTTGGTCAGATAATTATCCAGATATCTCTGGTGAAGATTTGAACGATTTGTCAGAAAAATTTGGCTTAAGTATAGATAAAACTATTGATAAGCTCTATCCAGCTGGAGCTATATACTTTCAGATGGATGATGAAGATTTAAATAGAATACTTAAGTTTCCAGGGTCAATGATAGGCTCTGACGGTATCCCTGGTGATAGACATCCTCATCCACGACTTTGGGGAACTTTTCCTAGAGTATTAGGAAAATATTCTCGAGAAATGAAACTATTCCCACTTGAGGAAGCTGTTTATAAAATGACTGGTAAAAGCGCCGAGGTTTTTGGACTTGAATCTAGAGGTACAATAGATATAGAAAACTATGCAGATTTAGTGATATTTAACCCAGACACAATCATTGATAAAGCCTCTTATAAGTCACCAAAACTTCATTCGGAAGGTATTGAAAGTGTGTTTGTAAACGGAAAAGTAGTTTGGCAGAACGATGGGGCAACCAACAACAGACCAGGAATGTTTCTTCCTGGCAAAAATTTCATTAATTAAACATATTTTTCAAAATCTTTAAATTCAACGGGTGAAAAACCATTTTTTTGGTATAATTGTAAAGCTCTTTTATGATCAAGCGAACACGTGTTTACTGTTAAAGTTTCTATTTTTTTGCTGTCCCAAGCTGTTAAAATAGCTGTTTTTAAAAGATATTCTCCTAAACCAATACCTATTGCTTCTTCAACAAGTCCTAAAAAGCTCAAATTACAGATATTAATTGTTCTATAATCTAACATAAAGAAACCTACTGGCCATCCATCCTTAATAAGAGTGTAAAATATTACATTTTTATCATTTACAAAATCGTTAACTTCCTTGTCAGTCTTATTAATCCAGTCAGTCCAGTAATAATTTTTTCCAACCTGTTTGTAAAAAAATAAAAAATACCAAGAAGGAATATTTTCAGCTTTTAAAATAGTTAATTTATGTTTCAGTGTCTTTGGCCAATCAAAGCTTGGACGGTTCTTCATTTCTAGGTAAGTAACTCTATATTTAATTATTTCTGAAGCAATTTTATTCACGTAAAAATAAACTTTCAATTTACTTTAATTAAGTTTTCTGCACTATAGTTCATATTATTAATCTTATTATTATTGAAAATTATTAGGAGTACAAATGAAACTTGTAGATCATTTAATTAATGGGCAGAATGCTGATTTTCCAAATTTATCTTCTACACCTATATACAACCCAGCCTCAGGTGAAGAGATATCGCGTGTTGTCTCAGGAACTGCAAATTGTGTTGATCAAGCAGTTAAGTCAGCTCTTAATATTTTTCCTGAATGGTCAAGTATGACACCGTTAGTTAGATCTAGAAAGATGTTCAAGTTAAAGGAAATTATAGAATTACGACAAAATGAATTGGCCAAACTTATTTCACAAGAACATGGTAAAACTTTTGATGACGCACTGGGGGAAATTGGCAGGGGATTAGAGGTTGTGGAGTTTGCTTGTGGTATTCCTAATCACTTGGCAGGCAATTATACAAGTAATGTTGGAAGGTCAATTGATAGTTGGTCTGATTATCAACCAATGGGAATATGTGCTGGAATTACACCTTTCAACTTTCCTATAATGGTTCCAATGTGGATGTTTCCAGTAGCCATTGCATGTGGAAATTGTTTTATACTTAAGCCATCAGAGAGAGATCCAAGTTCAACTAGATTGCTATCTGAAATAGTTCTTGAAGCCGGCATCCCTCCTGGAGTGCTTAATATGGTTAATGGTGGGAAAGATACTGTTGATGCTATTTTACAACATAAGGACATAAGTGGTGTAAGCTTCGTTGGTTCTACACCTATTGCTCAGTATGTTTACAGTGAAGCAGCTAAATATGGAAAAAAAGTTCAGGCTATGGGTGGTGCCAAAAACCATATGGTCGTTATGCCAGATGCTGATATGGAGATGGTAGGAGATGCTATTATGGGCTCTGTTTTTGGATCTGCAGGTGAGCGTTGTATGGCAATCTCAGTTGTAGTTCCTGTAGGTAAAGACACAGGCGATAAGATAAAAGAGATAGTTAAACCTAAGATTGAAAATTTAAAAATAGGTCCTGGACTTGATCCTGATTCAGAAATGGGTCCATTGGTTACTTCTGATCATTTACAAAAAGTTAAAAGATATATCGACCAGGGTGTTGATGAGGGGGCTGATTTGGTTGTAGATGGAAGAAATTTGAAACTTCAAGGTTATGAAAATGGTTTTTTCATCGGCGGTTCCTTTTTTGATAATGTTACAACGGATATGTCTATTTATAAGGAAGAAATTTTTGGTCCTGTCTTATCAATGGTAAGAGCAGACACGTTCGATTACGCTCTTGATATAGTAAATAAGCATGAATACGGTAATGGAACAGCCATTTTCACTTCAAATGGTGGGGTTGCAAGACAGTTTGCAAATGAATGTCAAATTGGAATGGTAGGAGTTAATGTGCCTATACCTGTTCCTGTTGCTTATCATTCGTTTGGAGGTTGGAAAAGATCTGCTTTTGGTGGGCATGGAGTATATGGTATGGAAGCAGTAAGGTTCTACACAAGATTGAAGACTGTGACTGGAAGGTGGCCTTCAGGTCAGCATTCAGGAGCACAATATACCTTTCCAAGTAATAGTTAGCTTTTTACCATTTCTGAAAAATCTTTTACCTCTGGTAGTGGCCATTTGTCGGTGTCATTTGGGACCTTGAATACATTAAGCGTCATAGATATTAAACTGTAGTAGCCACAAATACCAACTATATCAATTGCTGCATTTTCTCCAAGTAAATCAACAAGTCCTTTGTACGTTTTGTCAGAAACATTTTTTTTAATATTAGCTTCTGCTGCAAAGTCAAATACTGCATTTTGTTCTGAATTTTCAAAGATTGGTTTTTTACCAAGCGAAATAGTTTCAACATGTTTCGGATCAATGCCTCCTTCAATAGCGAGGGGTGCATGATGCTCCCATTCAAATGCAGAAGACCAAACTCTCCCTGTTACGATTATAGCAAGTTCAGATAAACCTTTTGATAAGCACGTTCCATATCTTGCGTATGCGCCAACAGTTTGGGCACTTCGAGCAAGTCCAGGATTATTTAACCATACTCTTAATGGTCCAACCACATGACCTCTAGGACCATTAATGATAGCGTCATGAATTTCTTTTTGTTCACTAGTTAAATCTTCCACTTTCCAGTCTTTAATACGTGTCATTTTAAATCCTTTTTAAATTTCTATTAATTTATCCAATAATATTTCATCGCTATATTGCCATCCTAATAACGAAATACCCACAGGACCAGTTTTATCTTTTAACTTTGGTATTGATATTTGTGGTCTTGAGGACATGCCAGCAATTGAGGTTAACTGCATTAGTCTTTTTCTATAAAACCCTAAGCTTTCATCATCCTGACCACTTTTGGGAGCAGAAAATGGAGCTGTAGGGAACACCGCTATAGTACCTTCTGGCAAAGATTTTTTGATTTCATCTATAAGGTTTTCTCTAAATGTTAGAGCTTTACTAACTTCTATGTCTGTAATTTTAGAAGCCATATCAAATCTACTTTTAATTTCAGGAGATATCTTAGGTTTATTCTTTTCTATCCAAGGAATAATATTTATTTTAACTTCATTACCTTGAAGGATCCTGAAATTATCAGCGATAATATCTTTACTTATGTTAGATATACGATTTTTATCAATACCTGGTAAATTATTCTTAATATAATTATTAAAATTTTCTTGGACTGCTGCATCACAAAGTTCTAAAAGATCTTCCGCTATAACAAATTGTCTAAAATTAACATCTGATTTATCTATTTTATCTAATAGTACTTCACCAACTTTTTGAAATATTCCTACACTATTAGCAAACCAACCCACTGTGTCAAAGCTAGGAGCCATTGGATAAACTCCTTTAGTGTTTATTCTATTGTGAGTAGGCCTCATTCCAATTAAACCGCAAAAAGATGCTGGTATTCTTACTGAGCCACCAGTATCAGAACCTATAGAAAAATCATAAAGGTCAGTAGTAAGAGCGGCTGCTGACCCTGAGCTAGATCCACCAGGAACGCAAGAAGGTGCATTTAAATTAATAGGAGTTCCGTAGTGACCATTTTCGCCAATTAAAGAATAAAAGAATTCATCGCAAACTGTTATACCCTTTAAAACAGATCCTTCATTAAGTAAATCTTTTAAAAATGGGGCATGATCATTGGCAAAATCACATTTTTTAAAAAAGTCTGGATTACCACATGAAGTTTTTAAATTTTTAACATCGCACATATCTTTGAGTACGAATTTTAAATTACTCAACAACCCGTATTCATTAAGATAAATGTCTTTCTTAGGTGAATGGGGCATTAAATAATTCATTTTTTATCCATTAAAAATATACTATTATATATTATTACTATCATTTAACTAATATTTATAAAGTGGATTAATTATAAATGAATTTATATAATTATATTGAAGAAATTCCTGATTTTCCTGTAAAGGGCATATTATTTAAAGATATCAGTCCCTTATTAGCTAAAAATGAAGCAGTAAATAAAGTTAAAACAGATTTTTTAAAGCTAATTAAACCCTACCAAGTTGATTTAATCGGTGGTTTGGACGCCAGAGGTTTTTTGTTTTCTACTTTAATTGCTGACGCTTTGGGTGTTGGATCTTTTATGATTAGGAAGGAAGGTAAACTACCAGGAGGAGTTATTAGCAAAGAATATGAATTAGAGTATGGTGTATCTAAGCTTTCAGTTAAAAAAAATTTAGATTTAAAAAACAAAAATATTATTTTAATAGATGATTTACTTGCAACTGGCGGAACTTTAAGGTGCGCTGAAGATTTAATTTCATTTTCGAAAGGTACAGTTGTTTCTTCTTTGGTAGTAATCGAATTAATCGCTTTATCTGGAAAAGATAAATTAAACTCTACTGTACATTCGTTGTTAAAATATGACACCTGATAAGTTAATTCCTAAAGATACTCTTATTATTGTTGCTTTAGAAAGAGAATTACCAAAATCATTACTTCCTAAATGGAATATTGTCTATTCAGGTGTTGGCAAAGTTAATGCATCTTTTTCGGTTGTGAATGCTTACAACACTTTTAAACCTAAAGTTATTATTAATTACGGTACTGGAGGGTCTTTGAATAAAAATTTAAATGGCTTGGTCCCAATTAGCAGTTTTAAACAGAGAGATATGGATGTAAGGCCGCTAGGTTTTAAAATGGGAGAAACGCCCTATGATAAAATTAATACCATAACTTTGGATTATGAAGGTTATTCTTGTGGGACTGGAGATAATTTTGTCATTGGCAAACAGAAATTAGAAACTGATATAGTTGATATGGAAAGTTATCCTATTGCAAAATTCTGTTTACTCAACAATTTATCTTTCTTTTGTTATAAATATATTTCTGATAATGCTAATAAAGATGCCGCTAATGATTGGGAGTTAAACATTCAAAATGGAGCTGATTTATTCGTTAAATATATAGATAATTTTATTTAATTGGGAGGAATAAAATGGATTTTAATGAAAGCAACGCAACTGAAGCTGTTTTAGATAGCTTTTCTAAAATAAAAGATAAAAGACTTAAGCAGATAATGAACTCCTTAATTACTCATCTACATCAAGTTGTAAAAGAAGTTGAACCAACTGAAGATGAATGGATGAAGGCTATTATGTTTTTAACTAAAACAGGTCAGAAATGTGACGATAGACGACAGGAGTTTATACTTTTATCTGATGTCTTGGGAGTTTCGATGTTACTAGACGCTATAAATAATCGCAAGTCAAAAGATGAAACTGAGACGACTGTTTTAGGACCATTTCACGCACCTTCGCCGACAGTTACTAATGGTGAAAATATAGCCAAAAGTGTTGTAGGAGATAACTGTATAGTTTCAGGTAATATTATGGATATAGATAAAAATCCAATTCCAGGAGCATCAATTGAAGTTTGGCAATCAGGTCCTGACGGTTTATATGATGTTCAAAAAGATGGTGATGTGGTTGATTTAAGAGCTACTTTTTCATCTCTCAAAGATGGATCTTACTTATTTAGAACAGTAAAACCTCAATATTATCCAATCCCTGTTGATGGTCCAGTAGGAGATCTTCTAAATAATTTGGATAGACACCCATATAGACCAGCACATATTCACTTTATGGTTAAAGCTGATGGCTACAAAGATCTTGTAACTCACGTATTCATAGATGGTGATAAATATTTAGAGAGTGATACTGTTTTTGCAGTGAAGAAGAGTTTAATAAGGCAGTTAGATGAAGGTTTCGATAAGGATAATAACCAAAAATGCTATAATTTAAATTTTGATATCATTATGGAAAAAAACTAGAAGGAACGATATTAAGTTCCTTCTAATTAAAACTTTTTAAAGTCTAGATGCAACATTTTCCCAGTTAACTAAATTATCTACAAAATTCTTTAAGTATACTGGTCTTTTGTTCCTAAAATCAATGTAGTAAGAATGCTCCCATACATCACATCCTAATAATGCTGTTTGTCCAAAGCAAACAGGATTAACACCGTTTTCTGTCTTAGTTACCTTCAGGCTGCCATCTTTATCTTTAACTAACCAACACCAACCTGAACCAAATTGTGTTGCACCAGCGTTACAAAAATCTTCCTTAAATTTATCAACACTTCCAAAAGAGCTTGTTATAGCGTTTTCTAATTCAGACGGCATGCTAACCTTTGAAGGCCCCATCATTTGCCAAAACTGTTCGTGGTTCCAGTGTTGAGATACATTATTAAAAATACCGCTTTGAGCAACATTATTAGAATCATAAGTCCCAACAATAATCTCTTCTAAGCTTTTATTTTCCCACTCGGTACCTTTTAATAGGTTGTTTCCATTATCAACATAGGCTTTATGATGAATATCGTGATGATATTCCATTGTTTCTTTACTCATGCCATGTTCAGATAAAGCATCTATGGCGTAAGGGAGGTCTGACAGTATTAAACTCATTTAATTCTCCTGAATAGTTTATAGTAGAAATAATTATATTTATAAATTTTACAAGTTAATTAATTATAAAATATTGATTTTAATATTTATAAAATGTAATGCTTTCTTTGTAAATAATTTAGGGGGGGGTTATGAAACAAAGAGTTATCGAGCTTACAGATTTTGGTGTTGCAGAAAATATGCGTCCTGTAGAGACAAATATTCCGTCTCCAGGTCCAGGCCAAATTGTCGTAAAAAATATTGCTATCGGACTAAATTATTTAGATACATATTTCAGAAGTGGACTATATCCATGGCCTAATCAAGAAAAGATTAAAATACCTGGCTCTGAAGGTGTGGGTCACATTCATTCCGTTGGACAGGATGTCAACTTCTTAAAAGAGGGTGATAAAGTATCATATGTTACTCCTGTTGGAGCTTATGCAGAGTACGCTCTGATAAATGCAGCTCATGCAGTTGAACTTAAAGTGGATGTTAATGATCATGATGTCGTTGCAAGTACACTCAAAGGTTTAACCACGCACTATTTGCTTCATTTAACATTTAAGTTAGAAAGTGGCATGACAGCATTGGTTCACGCAGCTGCAGGAGGTGTTGGTCAATTAATGGGGCAATGGGGTCGTGAAATAGGTGCAACTATGATCGGAACTGTTGGTGGCCCTGAAAAAGCAGAAGCAGCTAAAAAAGCCGGTTATCATCATGTTATTGATTATAATGACAAAGATTTTGTAGCTGAAGTAATGTCTATTACAGACAACAAAAAATGCGACGTAGTATACGATAGTGTGGCTAAGTCAGTTTTCCCTGGTTCAATGGATTGCCTGAAACCAAGGGGATTATGGGCATTATTTGGTCAGGCATCAGGACCAATAGTTGATTTTAATCTAGCTTTACTATCTGCTAAGGGTTCTCTTTTTGTAACAAGGCCTACTTTATTCACATATATTGCAAATAGAGAGGAATATAATGATGCTTCTTATCAACTTTACAGTAGAATTGCAGATGGACGATTAAAAGTAGCTATTCATGATAAAATGCCGCTAGAAAAAATAGTTGAAGCTCATAACTTACTTGAAGGCAGAAAAACAAAAGGTGGCATTGTAATTACACTTTAAAATAAGGATTAAATAATGATAGACCTATATAGTTGGCAGACACCTAACGGTAGGAAAGTGTCTATAATGCTAGAAGAAACTGGAATTGATTATAATGTTTTTCCTATAAACATTGGAAAAGATGAACAATTCCAACCTCATTTTTTAGAAATATCACCAAACAATCGTATACCAGCAATTATTGACAAAGATAATAATAATTATTCACTTTTTGAATCAGGTGCTATTTTAATGTACCTGGCTGAGAAAAGTGGAACCCTAATAAATAAATCAAATACTGATGAATATTATAGGACAATAGAATGGCTCATGTGGCAAATGGGAGGAGTAGGCCCTATGTTTGGTCAGGTTCATCACTTTGTCAAATACAACAAAGGAAAGTCAGCATATGCTGAAGAAAGATACTCAAAAGAAGCCAGAAGACTATATGGTGTAATGGATAAGCGTCTTAGTAAAAATCCATATATATCTGGTAAGGAATATAGTATCGCTGACATTTCTATATGGCCTTGGACAGCACGATTTGACTGGCAAGAAATTGATTTAAATGAATTTCCTAACGTCACTAGGTGGTATAAGGAAATGATTGACAGGCCTGCTGTACAAAAAGGTTGGCTTGTTCCTCAAAATGATCAATTAATTCCATCCCCTTAAAGAAAAGAAATTAAGTTGGAAACTAAAGTCTCAATTGCAGGTTTAGGTTGGTGGGGAAAAGTTATGATTAATAGATTATCTTCATCGTCTAAGGTGAAGATAGTTAACTTAATTGATCCTTACCCTGACGAAGATGCAGTTAACATTGCAGATGACAAAAACTTAAAAATTTTCACTGAGTTTGACGAAGCATTTCAAGAAGAGACAATAGATGCAATCATACTTTGTACTCCTAATTCATTTCATATGGATCAAACTATAAAAGTAGCAAACTTGGGTGTTCATGTTTTCTGTGAAAAGCCTCTGTCTTTAATATCATCAGAAGTAAAAAAAATGATTGATATGTGTAATGAGAATAAAGTCATACTTGGGGTTGGCCATGAAAGACGTTTTGAAAAAGGATGGCAAAAACTTAAAGAAATAATAAATAACAATTCTTTGGGTAACATTATGTATGCTGAAGGGCATTTTAGTCATAATAAATTGGCAAATCTTCCATTAGATAATTGGCGCACAGATCCACAATATGCACCTGCTGCTGGTATGACTGGTATGGGAGTGCATTTAACTGATCTAATGATATGGTTGTTTGGTCCTGTTAGAAGTGTGTTTGCTTCAACTGCACAAAGGGCACTTGAGTACAAAACAGGCGATGTTGTTTCAGCAAGTCTTAATCATAAATCTGGACTTAGTACTCAAATCACAGCAATTCTAAAAACACCTCATTATCAAAGGATAACGATATGGGGAGAGAATGGGTGGGTAGAATTAATTGATAGTTCACATCCAGATACTCCTGGACCTTCATTTATGAAGATTGTAATGAATGATGAATCTGTTAAAGAGGAAAATTTTGAGTGGACGGACACAGTGTCTGCTAATATTAATAATTTTGTAGATGCAATTAATAAAGAAGATGAATATATATTTAAAGATATTGAAAAGTTTCAAAATATTGCTGTTTTAGAAGCTATTTATCAATCAAGTTTATCTAAAAAATCTATTGATGTAGAAACTTTTAATTAACATTTAAATTATATATTTTTTAAATCCAGCTTTTCCATCGACAGTCTGTTTAAGGCAAGCATTAATGATGTAATAAAAATACAAGTTAAAAATCCCCCAAACTGTATCGACAATCCTGATAATAAAGTGCCTATTAGCCTTCCAAAAGCATTGGACATATAATAAAAGCCTACATCAAGTGTCACTCTGTTTTTATCTGTATATTTTAATATTAAAAAAGAATGTAATGATGAGTTTACAGCGAACACAAATCCAAAAATGAAAAGAACAGATATAGTTATATAAAGCTTATACTCTTCAAAATATAAACTTAATAATAACAATAAAATTGGGATGCTTATGAGCAAACTAGCCCAATACTTTGTTTGGTTACCAATTGATTCATTTTGAGACAAAATTTTTGGAGTTATGCCTTGTACAATGCCATAAAAAATAGTCCATACAGCCATGAATGTTCCTATAACAAAGAAAGCTTTTTTATTAGCATCAATTGATCCGTCAGACATCATAGAATATAAAAATACTGGAAGTCCAACAACTAACCATGTATCTCTGGCTCCAAATAAAAAAACTCTTCCAAAACTAAGGTAATTAATATTTTTATTTTTTGAAAATACTTCGGAAAATTTTACGTCTTTTTTAATTTTTGAAAAATCATTATTTAAATAAACAAAAACGAGTATCAAAATTATTGAAAGTAATCCGGCCATTAAAAACAAAGACAATTGAAAGCCTAAAAACGCAAGCAAAAGTGACCCAAGTAAAAAGCCAAATCCTTTAACTGCATTTTTAGATCCAGTCATTAGTGTAACCCACTGAAATAATTTGTTATTTTTATCTGGGGCTAATAATTTTACAGAACTTTTAGAGCTCATTTTAGTTAGATCTTTTGCTATGCCAGACAAACCTTGTGTAGCCATAACAAAAATAACTGATGAGGTTATACTCCAACTTTTATCAACTTGAGTTAAAAGTAATAATGAAACTATTTGTAAAATCATCCCACTAAATAGTGTAATATTTAAACCAATTTTTCTTGCAATCCATCCTGCTGTTAGGTTTGTTACCATGCCAAAGAATTCGTATAATAAGAATAAATAAGCTAATTGAAGTGGGCTAAAGCCAAGTGTATGAAAATGAAGAAGAACTAGCAATCTTAATGCCCCATCAGTAAGCATAAAGAACCAGTAAGATAATGTTACTAGAACAAAAGAGACTTCATTATTATTTAGTGCTTTAATCATTTTTAAATAGTTTTACTAACCATTCCAACAATATCAACTAATCGGTTAGCATAACCCCATTCATTATCATACCAAGCATATAATTTTAATTGAGTTTTGTTTATTACCATTGTTGATAGGGCGTCTATTATTGAACTCCTTGGGTCATTAACAAAGTCAGTTGATACTAATGGACGATCTTCATATCCAAGAATGCCTTTAAGTTCATTTTCACTTGAGTTTTTAAGCATAGAATTGGCCTCGTCTTCATTAACAGGACGTTTCATTTCAAAGACGCAGTCAGTTAAGGATGCGTTTAATAGAGGTACTCTTACTGCGTGGCCATTTAACTTACCTTTGAGTTCAGGGTAAATAAGTGAAATAGCCTTGGCAGATCCAGTAGTTGTTGGAATTAAGTTATTTACTGCGGACCTGGCCCTCCTAAGATTATTTTGAGGAATATCAACTAATGTTTGGCTATTTGTTAAATTATGAATTGTTGTTATAGAGCCATGAACTATGCCTATATTTTCGTGTATTACTTTAATGATAGGAGCTATGCAGTTGGTAGTACAACTTGCTGCTGTAATTATATTATGTTTATTTGGGTTATATATGTTTTGATTTACACCATAAGCTATATTTGCAATGTTTTCCTCGTTTACAGGAGCTGAGACAACAACTTTCTTTACACCTTTGTCAAAATACTTTTTTAAATCTGACGAGTTATTATGTGCACCAGTGCAATCGATTAAGATATCAATGTTGTTTAGATCTAAGTTTTCAATATTTTTTGAGAAGGTTGATTGAATAACTTTTTTGTTTATTGAAATTTTTTCATTATCTAGTTTAAAGCTAGCGTCCCATTTACCATGAATACTATCAAACTCTAGACTGTGTAATAGAGAAGAAGGATTTCCATTAAGTTCATTTAAATATGTTACTTTATAATTATTTGAGATAAGTAATTTTAAAACTAACTTACCTATTCT
>CABXSI010000026.1 GCA_902514865.1 uncultured SAR116 cluster alpha proteobacterium | reverse complement strand
TGAGAAATTTAAACTTTAACATGGATATTAAAAAAGATAGAAGTTATATATTTGATGGAAGGTTCATAATTGTAAGTTCAAAATCTGGTAATTTAATTACATCTCGCAAGAATCATATTAGCAGATTTTGTGATAAAAATCCTTTTTTTAAATATAGAAATATAATTAATAATACAATTCCTTGTTTGCGAACCCTTGAAGGCACATGCATTAAACCCCATTTAAGTATTGTTGATGTGAATTCAGATATAAATAAAAATTTAAGTCAAAAACCTTTTAGTCTTTACCTCATGAACAAATTATTGGTATAACTTATATAATCAAAAAAGGAAAATCATGAATAATTTTGGAAAGAATATAGCTGTTTGGGTAATTATTTCTCTTGTACTTGTTGCCATTTTTAATGTGTTTCAAGGTGGTTCTTCAAAAAACACGGGTAATGCAATTGCTTACTCAGATTTTCTTGCAAGAGTTAACGCAGGTGAAGTTAGAGAAGTAAGTATACAGGGGGATAAAATTTTTGGTGCATCAAGCAGCGGTGTCCCTTTTTATTCATTTATACCAAAAGAAGATGAATTAGCTAATAAACTTTCGGAAAAAGGTATTAAAGTAACTTCCGAGCCAGTTGAAAGTGGTATGCCTGGGATACTATCTGTTCTAATATCTTGGTTCCCAATGTTACTTTTTATAGGTGTCTGGATATTTTTTATGAAACAAATGCAAGGTGGTGCTAAAGGTGCTATGGGGTTTGGAAAATCAAAAGCTAAACTTCTTACCGAGCATAGAGATAAAGTCACTTTTAGAGATGTTGCTGGTATAGACGAAGCTAAAGCTGAATTGGAAGAAGTTGTAGAATTTTTAAAGGATCCAAGCAGATTTCAAAAACTCGGTGGTAAAATTCCAAAAGGTGTATTACTAGTTGGCCCTCCAGGAACTGGAAAAACTTTATTAGCAAAAGCCGTTGCTGGTGAAGCAGGTGTTCCTTTTTTTACAATATCTGGATCAGATTTTGTTGAAATGTTTGTAGGTGTTGGTGCTTCACGAGTTAGAGACATGTTTGAACAAGGTAAGAAAAATTCACCATGTATTATATTTATTGACGAGATTGATGCTATGGGTAGACATAGAGGTGCAGGTTTAGGCGGAGGTAATGATGAGCGAGAGCAGACATTAAATCAACTTCTAGTTGAAATGGATGGTTTTGAAACTAATGAAGGTGTAATTCTTGTTGCTGCTACAAATAGACCAGATGTTCTTGATCCTGCTTTGTTAAGACCTGGAAGATTTGACAGACAAGTTGTTGTACCTAACCCAGATATGATTGGTAGAGAAAAAATCTTAAAAGTTCATATGAAAAAAGTTCCATTATCTTCTGACGTTATAGCTAAAACACTTGCTAGGGGTACTCCAGGTTTCTCTGGAGCTGATTTAGCAAATTTAGTTAATGAAGCTGCTTTGTTATCTGCGCGAAAAGGGAGAAACAATGTAAGCATGGCTGAATTTGAAGAAGCTAAAGATAAAGTCATGATGGGGTCTGAAAGAAGATCAATGGTAATGACCGAGGAAGAAAGAAAGCTGACGGCATATCATGAGGCAGGTCATGCCGTTGTAGCTGCTTACTCTCCAGCAAGTGACCCAATACATAAGGCAACTATAATTCCTCGAGGTAGAGCTTTAGGTATGGTAATGAGATTACCAGAAGGAGATAGGGTCTCAATGGCTAAAGATAAACTTTTCGCTGATCTTAGAGTAGCATGTGGTGGAAGGATTGCTGAAGAGATGATATTTGGAAAAGAAAAGGTCACCACAGGCGCAAGTTCTGATATTAGAATGGTAACTGATACTGCTAGACGTATGGTAACTGAATGGGGACTTTCAGAGAAACTTGGATTTTTAGCTTACGAAGCAAATGAGCAAGAAGTTTTTCTTGGAAGATCCGTCTCTCAACAAAAAAATGTATCAGATAACACAGCTTCAATAGTTGATAATGAAATTCGCAGAATTGCTGATTCAGTTTACACAGATGCTGAAAAAATGTTAAAAAAATATTCAAAGCAATTAAAAAGAGTAGCTGAAGCTTTGTTGGAATATGAAACTTTGGACGGTCAACAAATTCAAGATTTATGTAAAGGTTTAAATATCTCTATAAAAAAATCTAATGATAATGACAGTTCCCCTAAAGCAAAAAAACCCAAGAAAAGAGCTGGAATCCCCTCCACAACAGCTAAGCAAACAATTGTTACTAATGAAATAGATAATTCCTAACAATAACTAATAAATTGGTTTCGTAAAGGCAGCGAATGACTATTGTGGAAAATAAAAAATGTTTATTTGCTCCACCATTTAGTGATGAAGTTGAAACTTTTATCCTACCTATTCCTAAGTCAAAACTTGAATGTTTTAATGGCTTAAGAATAGCTGGCGGGTGGCGATATTTTAACCAATTAAAAGTTATACAAAAAAAAAAAAATTTCTATGTTGAAGTTGTAATGACTACTGACAACTTATTAAGTTCTTGTAAAATTCACAGTAAAAACTCGTTAATTAAAGCTGAAATGAATCTAGATAATATAGTAAAAAAAAGATCGACATATTCTAAGCTTAATATGTCAAAACCACATATTATGGGTGTAATAAATATTACACCAGACAGCTTTTACAAGCAAAGTCAAAATAGCGATTATAACTCTGTAAAAATGATTTTTGAAAAAATGGAAACTTTTGGTGCTTCAATTATTGATATTGGCGCAGAGTCAACTAGACCAGGCGCAAAAAGAATTTCAGTTAGTAAGGAAAAAAAAAGGGTAATACAAATTATAAAAAATTTAAGGGAGCATAATTTTAATTGTCTAATATCTCTAGATACACAAAACTATTCTACTATGAAAACAGGTTATGAAAATGGTGTAGATATTGTTAATGACATTACTGGCTTTAACAATCAAAAGAAAATTGCTTTTGTTTCACAAAATAATTTACCAATAGTAGTAATGCATATGCAGAATGATCCTAAGACGATGCAAAATAATCCTAAATACAGTTTTGCACCAATAGATATATATAAATTTTTTTTTAGAAAAATTAATGAACTAGTAAGTATGGGGGTTGATTTAGGTAATATCGTTATTGACCCTGGAATAGGATTTGGGAAAAATAAGTTTCATAATTTAGACATACTGCGTAATTTGTCCATTTTCCATAGTCTTGGTGTTCCAATATTAATTGGATTAAGTAGAAAGTCACTAATTGAAGAACTTACAATTGATAATTTTAAATGTCGTGGTATCAATAAAAAATCTATTAATCCCAGTAAAAGGTTGAGTGGTTCAATAGCTTTTGCTATTCATGCATTTAACAATGGTGTTCAAATAATAAGAACTCACGATGTCTTTGAAACTAACCAGGCATTGATATGCCAAAGAGCATTAATTTAAAAAGGTTATAAATGATAAAAACATCTTTTAATAGTTCTCAAAGATTGTTTGGTACAGACGGTATCAGGGGGACTGTAAACAAAGATAAAGTTACTGCTTTAATGGCAGTTAATTTAGCAATGGCAGCAGGAGGATATTTCTATGGTAGAGCGGGAACAAAGAAATCAAGGGTCTTAATTGGTAAAGATACAAGATTATCTGGCTATATGCTTGAACCTGCTTTAGTCGCAGGCTTTACTTCTGTTGGTTTAGACGCTATCACAACTGGCCCTCTTCCAACTCCGGCTATAGCTCATTTAACTAGAGTCTTAAGATGTGACTTAGGTGTAATGATATCTGCATCGCATAATCCTTATGAAGATAATGGTTTGAAATTATTTGGTGCTAATGGATTTAAATTGAATGATGAAGTAGAAAATGAAATTCAGCTCAGAATGGCTAATGGTCCCATTTTAGCCAAATCTGCAAAATTGGGCAGGGCTAGAAGAATGGAAGATGCAATTGGAAGGTATTCAGAATTTGTAAAGCAAATATTACCCAAAAGTGAAGACTTAAGTTCTATGATGGTAGTGCTGGATTGCTCTAATGGCGCTTCATACAAGGTAGGACCTGAAGTTTTGTTTGAGCTTGGTGCTGATTCAATAATTATTGGCGCAGAACCTAATGGTAAAAATATTAATTTAGATTGTGGAGCGATGTTTCCAGATAAAATGGCTAAAATGACAAAATCACAGGGGGCTGATTTAGGAATTGCACTTGATGGTGATGCGGATAGGGTAATTTTTTCAGATGAGGAGGGAAATATTATTCATGGTGATCAGATAATAGCTGTATTAGCTACAGAAATGAAAAAAAATAATCAGTTAAACGACAATAAAGTTGTAGGTACTTTAATGTCAAATCTAGGTCTAGAAAATTATTTAAAAGAACAAAACATTAGTTTTCACAGAACCAAGGTAGGTGATCGTTATATTCTAGATCAAATGATTAAATCTAACTGTAAACTTGGAGGTGAACCTTCAGGCCATATTGTATTATCCGATTTTGCCAAAACAGGAGATGGTTTATTAACTGCTATTAAAGTCTTGTCATTACTTAAAAAGTCTGGTCAGAGAGCATCAAAGTTTTTAAGACCATTTAAACCAGTACCTCAATCTTTAAAAAATCTTAAAAATATTAACAGGGATGTTTTATCTAAGGATAGTATAATCAATTTAATAAAAAATCAGCAAAGCCTATTAGGATCAACAGGTAGAATTTTATTACGACCATCTGGAACTGAGGACTTGATAAGAATAATGGTAGAGTGTAGTGATGAAAATAAAGTTAAGGCAATTACTGAGATAATAGCTAAAACCATTCTCAAAGAAAATGAATTTGATAAAATTAAATAATTTACAAAAAACAGTCTTAGTTGTTGCTGGCTCAGACCCAAGTGGTGGTGCTGGAATTCAAGCTGATTTAAAAACACTAACAAGTTTTGGTGTATATGGTATGACAGCAATCACCGCATTGACCGAACAAAATACAAATGGAGTTTTTGATATATTCGAAATTCCTTTAGAGTTTGTTGTAAAACAAATTAATTGTTGCTTATCTGACATTAATGCTAATGCGGTAAAAATAGGAATGTTACATAGTGCAGATTTAATTTCTGCAGTACTTGAAACTTTATATAATAAGAACATTGTGAGTAACAAAAACGTAAATATAGTATTAGATCCAGTAATGGTGGCAAAGGGAGGACATAAATTATTACAAGAAAATGCAATTGATGCCCTAAAAAATTTTATACAAGTAGCAAAACCTATTATAACACCCAATATTCCTGAGGCTGAAATATTATCTGGAATTAAGATTAATAATTTAAAAGATATGAAAAATGCTGGAAAAGAAATAATTGATCTTGGTGCAAGCCATGTTATTTTGAAAGGTGGACATATGAAAACACGTATTATGACAGACTTATTAATAAATCCTTCAGAAATTCATTCAATTGAAACTGCAAAGATCACAACTAATCATACACACGGAACAGGTTGCACAATGGCTTCGGCTTTGTCAGCTTCTTTAGCCAAATCTATTAACATTAGACATTCCTTTGAGATTGCTCATAAATATGTAAACAATGCTATAAAAGCCAGCCCCAAATTTGGAAAAGGTAATGGTCCTATAAATCATTGTTTTAATATAGATGAATTTATAAATTAGTTATCTTATGAATTCTTCTGTACCAATTATAAATTGGATCACACTCATCTAATAAATAACAAGAACTACAGGAATAAACCCACTTAAAGTTACCAAAAAAAATGTAATCTTCTACACCTGGTTCTTTACCAGAAATATATCCATTAATTTCAATAATTTTTCTAATAGGACTTATTAACTTTCTAAATTCTTTAATATTATCAGATATTTCAGGTATGAATTTAGTAATTGGTCCTTTTATTCTCTCTTCTCTTGTTCTAATGAAGTAATCTAAATCATGACCTTCTAAAACATTAGGTATTTCATGTGCAATTATTTTAAATAATATTGGTAAAAGTTGCCTAGAAGTCCAAAGGTATAAAAAGTTAGAAAAATTTTTAGACGAAATATTTAAAAAAATTTTTTTATTATTATAATTTTGGTCTATCCAATTTATTATGTCCCAAGAATCACAAACAAATCCAGTCTGGTGTTTTAAAATAGGAACTAATTTTTGATTAGAAAATTGTATTTTATCTTTTTCAGAAAATTTAACAGGCTCCGTTTCAAAATCAATTTGTCTATGAATTAGACAAATTTTCACAACCCAACAAGGAGGGCTAAATCTTAAATCATTCTTTCCTGACAAATCGTATAATTTCAGCATTTTCTTTCTTTTTTTGTTTGTTGACAAAAATTAAATAATCTTTAAAGAATAATTTGGGCCATTGCTTCCCAACAAGCAATAACATGTATAAGAGGTTAATATGACCAGACCATTAGTCAAGCCAATATGTCCTAATTTTTCATCTGGACCTTGTGCAAAAAGACCAAAATGGTCTTTAAACTTTTTAAGCGATAGTACACTCGGTAGATCTCATAGACATAAAATAGCTAAATCAAAACTTCGAAAAGTCATTGATTTAACGAAATCTATCCTTAAAATTCCTAAAGATTATTTAGTAGGTATTGTCCCAGGTTCTGACACTGGTGCCATTGAAATTGCAATGTGGAACCTTCTAGGGCCTATGTCAGTAAATATTTTAGTTTGGGACAGTTTTAGTTCGGATTGGGCTAATGATATTCAATCTCAACTTAAATTAGAAAATGTTAATATCTATAAAGTTGATTATGGCAAGTTACCAGATCTTACTAACAACCAATTCAAAGGCGATATTGTTTTTAACTGGAATGGTACAACTGCTGGCGTTTGTGTGCCAAACGCGGACTGGATCAACACTTCACGCAATGGTTTAACTATTTGTGATGCAACATCTGCCGCATTCGCAATGGATATTGATTGGACAAAGTTAGATGTTGGAACATTTTCTTGGCAAAAATGTCTTGGTGGTGAAGCAGGTCACGGTATTTTAGTATTATCTCCAAAAGCTGTTGAAAGAATTAATTCATATAATCCTATGTGGCCTATACCAAAGTTGTTTCAACTAAAGAAAAATGGTAAATTAAATTTTGATATATTTTCGGGTGCTACTATAAACACTCCGTCCTTATTATGTGTTGAAGACTTTTTAGATGCACTTAATTGGAGTAAAGAAGTTGGTGGATTATCTGGATTAATAAGTAAGTCAAAAAATAACTTAAATATAATTAAAAATTGGATTTCAGATTCGCATTGGGCCGATTTTTTATGTGAGGATGTTAATAACTTATCTAGTACATCCATATGCTTAAAGTTGGTCGATCTCAAAATAATTGATCTTCCACTAGAGATAAAAAATAATATTGAAAAAAATATTGTTAAATTGTTAGAAGAACATGAAGTTGCATTTGATATAGGTAGCTATAGATCAGCGCCGCCTGGATTAAGAATTTGGGGTGGTCCTACAGTTGAAAATGATGATGTTAAGAATTTGTTACCTTGGTTAGATTGGGCTTATTATGAAACATTGGAACAATTAAAAATAAAATATTAAAGAAAGTAAAAGAATGCCAACAGTACTCATAAGTGATAAATTAAGTGAATCTGCAGTAAACGTTTTTAAAGAAAATAAAATTGAAACTGAATATAAACCGGGATTGAGTAATGACGAATTAATAAAATTAATTGATAAGTTTGATGGGCTTGCAGTTCGTTCCGCAACTAAAGTCAATGAATATGTTTTTAAAAATGCAAAAAATTTAAAAATAGTCGGTCGTGCTGGTATTGGTACAGATAATATAGACAAAGTAGCTGCAACTAAGCATGGTGTAGTTGTAATGAATACACCATACGGAAACGCAGTCACTACAGCCGAACATACTATAGCTCTTATCATGTCCTTGGTTAGAATGATACCTCTTGCTGATAGTTCTACTAGACAAGGAAAATGGGAAAAATCTAAATTTAATGGTACCGAGATTAGTGGTAAATATTTAGGTCTAATAGGTTGCGGTAACATAGGATCCATTGTAGCTAGTAGGGCATTAGGTCTGAAAATGAAAGTTTTTGCATTTGATCCTTTTCTTACTCAAGAAAAAGCATCTGAATTAGGTGTTGATAAGGTTGATTTAGAACACTTGTTAAAAAACTCTGACATCATTTCACTTCATACTCCACTCACAGAAGACACTAAGAATATAATTTCATCTGAAGCTATTAGTATTATGAAAAAAGGCTCAAGAATTATAAATTGTGCTAGAGGAGGTTTAGTTGATGAAGTTGCTTGTAGGGCAGCGTTAGAGAATAATCATTTAGCTGGTGCAGCTTTTGATGTATTTGTGGAAGAACCAGCTAGGGAAAATATTTTATTTGAAGCTCCCAACTTTATAGCTACACCTCACTTAGGTGCTGCTACTTTGGAAGCTCAAGAAAACGTTGCGATTCAAATTGCACAACAAATGTCAGATTATCTAAATACTGGAGCTGTTGTAAATGCTCTCAATTACCCAAATGTATCTTCTGAGGAAGCACCGATATTAAAACCATATGTCAAGCTTGCCTACTTGATGGGATCTTTTTTAGGTCAAGTTTCTCAAGAAGGTATATTAAGTGTCAAGTTAGAATTAGAAGGAAAAGCTTCATCTATTCAGGGTATTCCATTAATGGCAAGTACTCTTGTTGGTTTGTTCGAACCTACGTCAGCCGCCGTAAATAATATAAACTCGTCTTCTATAGCTTCAAGTAGAGGAATTGATTTATCGACAATTAAGCATGAAAGGCGTTGCGATTATGAGACATTACTCAAAATTACTATTAAACATGATAAAGGTGAAAGAACAATTTCAGGGACGTTAATAGCGGGAAATAAACCTAGGATCATAAATATTCAAGGAATTGCAATTGAATCAGATTTTCCTAAAAATGCCATTTATTTAAGAAATTATGACAAGCCGGGTTTTATTGGTGATTTAGGTAATACTTTAGGAAAAAAAAACATCAATATAGCGTCTTTTCACTTAGGACGAAGGAATGTAGGTGGAGAGGCTATTGCACTGGTTGAAGTTGATGGTAAAGTTGATGAAAAAATTATTTCTCAATTACGGTCTTTACCTCAAGTTGCACGGGTTAATACCATAAATTTCGAAAATAAATAAACTATTTGTTTTTCTAAAATTTTATTAGATACATTGTAGACTTTGATATATATATTAAATTTATTTGAAAGCTGTTATATGTCGAGTCTCTCAACTCAAAAAGGGTTATTGCCTGCGGGGCTAAGTGATATTCTTTATCCAAATGCCCACATACAATCTAAAATAATAGAAAATTTACTAGATATCTTCTCTTGTTATGGATATCTAAGGGTTAAACCTCCTCTTGTTGAATATGAAGAAACTTTGCTTTCAGACGGTCCAGGTAAAGTTTTAAAAGATTCTACTTTCAGAGTCATGGATCCTTTATCACAAAAAATGTTAGCATTAAGAGCTGATGTTACAGCACAAATCTCTAGAATAGCCTCTACTAGATTGTCACATTTATCTCGTCCACTCAGATTATCTTACTCTGGTGATGTTTTAAGGGTAAAGGGTGACAGTTTCAATATGGAGCGCCAAAAAACTCAAGTAGGTGCCGAATTAATAGGACCTAAATCTGAGTCAATTGATGCTGAGATTATGCTAGTATGTGTCAAAGCACTAAAGTCAATAAATATTGATGATTTAACGATTGATATTAATTTACCATTCTTGAGAAATTATCTATTAAAAGGTCTTTCACCATCTTTAAGATATACTATTGATCAATATATAGATATTAAAGATAAAAAAAGTCTTAAAAAATTAAAATTCGAAAATTTAGAAATCATATCTGAATTAATGGACGTTGCTGGAGATCATCTACATGCAATTAAGTATCTTCATGAATTAAAATCAAAAGGGATTTTAGTTAATATAATAGACCATTATTTAACAGTTATAAACATTGTTATAAAAAATGATAAGTCTATTAAAATTTCAATAGATCCTTTAGAAAATAGAGGGTTTAAGTATCACACGGGACTAACTTTCACAATTTTTTCTGATGAATTAAAAGGTGAAATAGCAAAAGGTGGAAGTTATAATATCTTAACAGGAGAAACTGCAACTGGATGTACAATTTATACCGAAAAAGTTTATTCCAACCTCATGTTAAATTTAGACAAAGACTTAGTCTATATTCCTCACCTAAACATGAAAGATGCGGACGAAATTATTAAAAAAGGTTATAGAATTGTTTTTGGTTCTGTGTCTAGTTCAGAGTTTGAAAAAGAGGCATTGAATATGAATTGTAAATATATTTGGAAAAATAATACTATTCTTAAATTAAAGTCTTAAGAAATTAACCTAAAATTAAGGAATATTATATGAGTAATATAATTGTTGTTGGAACACAATGGGGAGATGAAGGTAAAGGTAAGATTGTTGATTGGTTATCTGAAAAAGCTGATTTAGTTGTAAGATTTCAAGGTGGCCATAACGCCGGTCACACATTGGTTATTGATGACAATGTTTTTAAGCTATCGTTATTACCAAGTGGAGTTATAAGAGATAATACTATTGTATTAATTGGAAATGGGGTTGTTGTTGATCCATTTCATTTAGCAAAGGAAATTAAACAATTAGAAGAAAAAAATATAAAAATATCCCCAGAAAATTTAATTATTTCAGATTCTGCTTTTTTAATTTTACCTATACATCAATTAATAGATAATATTAGAGAAAACAAACAAAGCCTAAATAAAATTGGAACAACTGGAAGAGGCATAGGGCCCGCCTATGAAGATAAAGTAGGAAGAAGAGGTCTAAGAATTTGTGATTTCCTTGATAAAGAAGATTTTTATATAAAACTTAAAAGATTATATGAATATCATAATATTTGGTTATCTGCTATCGGAGAAAGCAAACAAAACCCTAATGATATTTTTTTAAAGTTATGGGATCAAGGCCAATTTATTTTGAGTTTTGTTCAACCATCTTGGCTATTAACTAGTAAATATGTTTTGGCATCTTCTAATATCTTGTTTGAGGGCGCTCAAGGCACTTTTTTAGATATAGACCACGGGACGTATCCCTATGTAACTAGTAGTAATACTGTTTCGTCTCAAGCTGGAATTGGATCTGGTATTGGACCAACGTCCATAGATTACACAATAGGAATAACTAAAGCTTACACAACTAGAGTTGGTTCAGGTCCATTCCCAACAGAAGAAAAGGGAGAATATGGAGTAAATTTGGGTAAAAAAGGTCACGAGTTTGGAACTGTTACTGGCAGACAAAGACGTTGTGGTTGGTTTGATTCTGTTTTAGTAAAACAAGCTGTAGCATTATCAAGTATTAATGGTATTGCGTTAACTAAGTTAGATGTTTTAGACGGTTTTCAAGAAATTAAAATTTGTACTGGCTATTATTTAGATAATGAAGTGATAAACTACCTACCTTCATCAGAAAAGCAGCAACAACAAATAAAACCAATTTATGAGGTGTTGGAGGGTTGGGAAGGTAGCATCGTGGGTATTAGAAAAGTTGAAGATCTACCAAATCAAGCTAAAAATTATGTTAAAAGAGTTGAACAACTTATTGATTGTGAAATAATCTTAATATCTACAAGTCCTGAGAGATATGACACGATACACTTAAAAAATCCATTTGAAAATAACTAAAATTCGTTAGTACCAATTAGTTTTAATTCTTTAGCTTTAATCTTCATTGCTTCTTGAAGCTTCTCAAAAGCTCTTGTTTCAATCTGTCTAACCCTCTCTCTACTTATGCTATATTCTTGTGATAATTCTTCAAGTGTTTTGGGCGTATCAATTAGACGCCTTTTAATAATTATGTCTTTTTCCCTCAGTTTCAAATGTTCTAGGGCTTCTAGCATCATTTTATTTCGAATATTTTTTTCCTGATTATTCACAAATTGTGTTTCTTGATTATCTCTTTCGTCTGTTAGCATGTCTTGCCATTCAGCCTCTTCACCATCATTACGATTTATTTGTGAATTAAGTGAGTGATCACCACCAAGCATTCTTCTATTCATGCTAACGACATCATCTTCAGGAACATCAAGTGTTTTAGCAATGTGATTAACTTGATTAGGTGAAAGATCTCCATCCTCTAGAGCATTTATTTTACCCTTGATTTTTCTAAGATTAAAAAATAATTTTTTTTGACTAGCTGTAGTACCAATCTTAACTTGTGACCAACTTTTCAAGACAAATTCTTGTATTGCAGCTTTAATCCACCACATCGCATATGTAGCCAATCTAAAACCTTTTTCAGGGTCAAATTTTTTAACGGCGTGCATCATACCAATATTGCCTTCGGCAATAAGATCTGCAACGGGAAGACCATAACCTCTATATCCCATTGCAATCTTTGCAACTAATCTTAAGTGACTAGTAACAAGTTTATGAGCGGCCTTAGTATTTTGTTTGTCTAACCAATCTTTCGCTAAGACATACTCCTCGTCAGCATCCAACATTGGGAATTTTTTTATGTGATCTAAATATCTGCCCAAATTATTGTCTGGGGATAATAATGATACACTCATTGAATTTAAATTACTCAAATTAAGCTCCTGATATGAATATATGTAATGGTTTTATAAGTTTTTTAAAGTATTTCAATGATAATTTACTATTTATTTTTTAAAATTTCAATTAGTTGATTTATATCTTTAGGCAAGGGGGTAATAAACTCTAAATATTTTTTATTAATAGGATGCTTGAAACTAAGTTTTGTTGCGTGTAAAGCCTGCCTATTAAAGAGTTTAATTTGTTTAATTTTTTCTTTAAAAGTGCTGTTTTTATGTCTATTTTCTGACAAAGATTTACCATATAAATCATCACCAATAAGGCTATGACCCATATCAGAAAAATGAACTCGAATTTGGTGCGTTCTTCCTGTCTCAAGCTTGCATTCGATTAAGCTAGCTAGGGGTGCATATACGTCTAGTACCTTCCATTTAGTTCTCGCTATTTTACCTCTATGTGATACGGCCATTTTTTTTCTATTTAAAGATGACCTTCCAATCGGTTTTTCAACAATACCATTATTTGTGGGTTGACCCCAAACAACTGCGTTGTACCTTCTATCTAAATCATGATTACTAAAAGTTTTACATAAATTAACATGAGCGGTTTCAGTTTTTGCAACTACCATAACGCCACTAGTATTTTTGTCTAATCTATGGACTATTCCTGGTCTCTTAACACCCCCAATACCCTCTAAACTTTTTCCACAATGATATAATAAGGCATTAACTAGAGTACCGTTTGGAGATCCTGGGGCTGGATGGACAACTATACCTGCTTGTTTATTTAAAATTATTATATATTGATCCTCATAAAGAATTTCTAAATCAATCTTTTCTGGTAAAGGTATAGAGTTTTCTGCAAGAGGAAATTGAATAGTGATAAGTTTACTATTTTTAATTTTAAATGATGGATCCTTAACTTCTAAACCATCAATTTTAATATTTTTTCCTTCAATTAATTTTTTTATTCTACTTCTAGATAAAGGAAGGTTGCTATCATTTAATTCTTGTTTTGCATAGCTACTTACTTTAATAGCTTCAGTAACCCAGACATCAAGTCTGTCATAAGGAATGTCAAAGTCTTTAATAGAAAGTGAAATTTTAATAGGATTTATCATGTCTAACTTATCCAACTCAAATCCAGAAAATCAGTCCCAGATAATCTCTAATATAAAGATTATAAAAATTATTGCTATAATTTTGGGTTTGTTAATTATTTTAGGGTTATTTGTTTTGTTTATTGGGCTATATAATAGTTACGACAAACTAGAAAAGTCAGAAAAAAACAAAAATAATACTTTGATCATAGATGAACAAAAATTAAATCTGTTAAACTTTGAACAGCCTTCTAGTGCACAATTAATTTCTTCATCATTAGGACAAGGCAACGAAATTTTATTGAGATATCTTTATGAGGGTAATAATGTTTTAGTAGTTTTAAATAGCAAAACAAAACAAATAAAATCTATTATTACAGTAAAAAAAGGTTCTCAATTTGGTTTAAAGTAGTAATGAGTTAGGGGATTTGATGTATAGAACAAAAATTCTTATTGGTACAGATACTATTTCTGGAATAGCTCCTCAAGTATTGAAAACTTTTTCACAAGCTTCTGATGAAAAAACACTTCCATATGGAAATGATATTTTCACTAAAAAATGCAAAAAAATTATTTCAAAGATTTTTGAAAATCAAGACTTAGAAATTATACCAATGATGTCTGGAACAGCTTCTAACTCCCTAGCTTTATCTTCTTTTCTTCGATCTTATGGAAGTATTTTATGTCATAGTGAATCTCATATAAATAAAGATGAAGGAGGAGCACCTGAGTTTTTTTCTGGTGGAGGAAAGTTGCAAACTATCTCTAATAATTCTGGCAGGCTTAATTCTAAAGATATTACAAAAAAACTTGATGAGTTAGATTTTAAGGGAAAGCAGCACTCCAAAATTTCTGGTATTTCATTAACTCAATTAGCAGAAAATGGTACTCTGTATTCTCAAAATGAAATACTAGCTATTAGTAAAATTTGTAAAAAAAATAATTTTTACTTACACATGGACGGAGCTAGGTTTTCAAATGCATTAGTTTCTCAAAAATCTGTTTCCCCTGCTGAGGCAACGTGGAAAATAGGAATTGATTGTTTATCATTGGGGGCAACAAAAAATGGTGCAATGGCCGCTGAAGTTATTATTTTTTTTAATAAGAAACTTGCATTGGAAGCTAAAAAAATGATCAAGCAAACCGGACACATAATACCAAAAACTAGATTTATTACCGCTCAATTAAACGCATGGTTTACTGACGGGTTATGGTTGGAACTAGCACAAAAGGCTAATGAAAATGCAACGTATCTAAGTAGAGAATTGTCAAAATTTGAAGATTTTAAACTTTTATATCCGACACAAGGGAATGAAGTCTTTATAAAAATTAATAAAAAAACATATAATAAAATCATTGAATTAAATATTATTCCTAATCTCTGGCGTAAAATAAGTGAAGATGAGATTGAGGTGAGATTTGTAACATCTTTTGAAACAAAGTTTAGTTTGATAGACGAAATCATACATAGATTTAAAACTTGTTTTTCTTATAAATTAGATCCCATAATTTAAATATAGAGCCATATTTAAAATTATTGATTTAATTTGTTCAATTATTTGTTTTTCAAATACAAAAGCAAACTTACCTATGTAAGAGTATCCTAAAACTAAAGGTA
>CABXSI010000025.1 GCA_902514865.1 uncultured SAR116 cluster alpha proteobacterium | reverse complement strand
TTTAGAAAAATATTTTGGCAAATCCCATCTTAAAAATAAAATTAATAATATTCATCCCTCTGCATTTGTACATAAAACAGCTAAAATTGGTAACAATGTTTCTATTGGTGCTTTTTCTTTTATAGATAAAGGAGTGGTTATAGAGAATGATACTTTTATATCAGAAAGAGTCAGTATTTCTTGTAACTGTAAAATAGGTAAAGAGTGTTTTTTAGGTGTTGGATCAGTCATTGAGTATACAATAATAGACAAAAAAGTAAGAATATCTTCTAATACGGTTATTGGTAAGTCTGGTTTTGGATTTATACCTAACAAATCAAAAACATATTTAACGCCTCATATAGGAGGTGTTTTTATTGGTGAAGGCACTAATATTGGTGCAGGCTGTACCATAGATAGAGGCTTAATTGATGATACTATGATAGGCAAATACGTTATGATAGATAATCAAGTACATATAGGCCATAACTCAACTATTGATGATTTTTGTATATTGGCTGGTCAGGTTGGTTTGTCTGGATCTGTGGTATTACAAAAAAATGTTACTATTGGTGGTGATGTCAGTATTAAAGATAATATAACTATTGGTGAAGATTCAATAATTGCTGGCGCTTCAAAAGTTTTTAATAGTTTTCCAAAAGGAAGTTACATTGGTGGAAGCCCAGCACAGGACATTCAAGATTGGAAAAGAATGGTTGCATCACAAAGGCTAAATTTAAAAAAAAGAAAGAATAATTAAAATGATTCTAAAAAATGTTAATGGAGATGTAATAACTCTTTTACACAATGATATAATCAAACTGATACCACACAGACATCCTTTTTTGCTGATAGATAAGATAACCGATATCAACTTAAATAAATGTATAACTGGTATAAAGGCTGTTACTTTTAATGAACCATTTTTTCCAGGACACTTTCCTGAACATCCTGTAATGCCTGGGGTACTCATTTTGGAAGGAATGGCTCAAACTGCTGCTTGTTTAATTTCATACGAACATCAGTCTTTATCCAAAAATAATCTTGTTTTTTTTACTGGCATTGATAATGCAAAATTTAGAAAACCTGTTACACCTGGGTGTGAGTTGTTTTTTAAAATTAATCTTATTGCCAGTAAAAGATCACTATATAAGTTTAATGGGGAAGCGTTTGTTGAAAAAAAATTAGTAGCCTCCTCTGAATTTTCTGCAATGTTAGTTGATAAGGATAAAGCTAAATGAGTAAGCAGTTTCATCCAACATCTATAATACATAATGGCTGTGAAATTGAGGATAATGTGATTATTGGTCCTTATACTATAATAGGACCAAATGTAAAAATTGATAAAAATACAAAAATTCACTCTAACGTGATTATCTCAGGAAATACAACAATTGGCGTTAATAATGAAATTTACCCTTTTTCAGCAATTGGCTCAAACCCTCAACATTTAAAATATGATGGAGGATTAACTGAACTCATAATAGGTAATAATAATATTTTCAGAGAACATGTTACAATTCATCCTGGAACAAATATAGGTACTAAAAAAACAATTATAGGTGACAATGGTTTTTTTATGGTTGGCTCTCATGTGGCACATGACTGTATAGTTGGAAATAATGTTGTATTTGTAAATAATGCAGTTATTGGTGGCCATGTTGAAATTTCAGATTATGTATATTTAGGAGGGCATAGTGCAGTACATCAATTTTGTAGAATTGGTAAACATGCGATTATTGGCGCTGGCACCACTATAGATGGTGATGTTATTCCATTTACTTCAGTAGTTGGCAGTAGAGGCTATCTAAGTGGTTTAAATTTAGTAGGTCTTAAAAGAAGATCTTTTAAAAAAGAAGAGATAAAAACATTGAGAAACGTTTATAGATTACTATTTGCTCCTGAAGGCACATTTAATGAAAGGTTATCTGAAGTTAATGAAACATATAATGATAATTCTTTTGTAAAAGAAATATTAGTCTTTCTCTCTGAAAATTCAAATCGACCTTTGGTTCATCCAAAAATGGATAAACTTTAATGAAAATTGCTATAATTGCAGGTAGTGGTAACTTACCAATACAAATAGCTAGGCAAAACAAAAATGTTTTTGTATTGTGCGTCCAAGGTTATTCCTGTCCAAATTCATTTCAAAATAAGTCTGAAGTCGTTTCTTTATTCGATCCACTTCTTTGGATAAGCATTTTAAAATCTAATAATATAACTCATATTGTCATGGTGGGTAAAATTGAAAGACCGTCTAATTTGAATAAAATTTCCAACGAAAAGGCTAAAGATTTGATAAATCAAATTATATCTGTGGGAGATAATACAGCTTTAAATTATATACAAGATTTTTTTAATAAAAATGGTTTTGAAATACTTCCAGTTAATTCAATATTAAAAGATTGCTTTTTGCATAAAGGTTTTCATCAAGAAGAGTTAATTTCTCAAAATTTTAAAAGTTTTGTTTTTAAGAGTACCGAGTTTGGTGTGGATCTACTTAACACAATTTCAAAATTTGATGTTGGTCAGTCAGTTGTAGTGAAAAACAAACTTGTTTACGCAATTGAGGGATTAGAAGGAACTAATGCTATGATTGATAGAGTTGGAATTTTATATAATCATAAAAAAACACTTAATGACTTTGGACCTGTACTAATTAAAATACCTAAAATAGGCCAGAATGCTAATTTAGATTTACCAGTAATAGGCTTAGAGACAATTGAAAAATGTAAAAATTTACGTTTTAGTGCTATTGTTGTATCTTCAACTGGTACGTTGATTGTAGAGTTAAACAAAGTAATGGCATATATTAAAGATAATAATTTTTGTATGTATGCAATTTAAATTTTTTAAATCACTTATTATAAGTTTATGCCTTTGATTAATAATAACAAAATATTTATGTTAGCAGGTGAATCATCCGGCGACTTGATAGGTTCTACCATAATGAAAGGTTTGAAAAAAAACAGTAAAGACTTAAAATTCTTTGGGGTAGGTGGTTCTAATATGATTAAAGAAGGCCTATGTCCTATCTATGAAATGAGTTCATTTAATATTATTGGTTTTTTAAATACCATTTATAATTTTAAAAAATTGAATAAATATTTGAATGAAATTGTTAAATTGATTTTAAAAGAAAAACCAAAAGTTGTAATCACAATTGATACAAAAGGTTTTTCTCTTGCTTTAGCGCAACAGTTAAAATTAAAATTTTCTGAAACTAAGTTTAAATGTCCTTTGATACATTTTGTACCTCCAACTATTTGGGCATATGGAAAATCAAGAATTAAAAAATGGAAAAATCTTCATGATGGCCTATTTTGTTTATTTAAAAAAGAAGAGGCTATTTTCAAAACACTTAATACTAAATGTAGTTATGTTGGTAACCCTGTTGTTGAGAAGGTATTACGATATAATGGTAAAAATAAAATTAGACAAACTGGTAATAAATTTGTAAATAATTCTAAATATATTAACTGTTTATTATTACCCGGAAGTAGAAAAAGTGAATTAAGATATATACTTCCTGAATTTATTTCTTTGATTAAAAATAAAAATCCAAAATTAACCAATGTAAATTGGATTATTCCAACAACAAAGTTTCAATTTGATGAAGTGACTTCAAAAATTAAAAGCTATAATATTTCAACTAATACTAAAGTAGTTGTTCTTGAAGAAAATTATGAATTACTTAAATATGCGGATTTAGCAATAGCGTGTAGCGGGACAATAACGCTTGAGTTAGTTTTATTTAGAATTCCAACTATAGCAATTTATAAATCAGATTTTTTAAGTTCATTTATAGGAAGGTTATTGGTGGATTTTCAGAATGTATTACTCCCTAATTTTCTGCTAGGAGATAAGTTAGTCCCATTTCTTTTTCAAGAAAAGTGTAATAGTTATCATATAAGTAATTTATTAATTGAATATATTGAGGATATGGATAACAAAAAAGAAATATTTAAAAAATATTCACAGTTAATTCTTAATAACATGAATTACAAAGAATCTAAACAATTTGATTTTTCAATTAATTCAAGTAAAGAAATAGTTAAAATTATAAATAATTACAATTATTAATTACCTTTTATCTAGATCTACAAAATCTCTTTTGATTTTGCCTGTATAGAGTTGTCTTGGCCGACCTATTCTCTGTACTGGGTCAGTAATCATTTCATTCCACTGAGCAACCCACCCAACTGTTCTTGCAACGGCAAATAGAACAGTAAACATGTCAGTTGGAAATCCCATTGCTTTTAATATTATGCCTGAGTAAAAATCAACATTAGGGTAAAGCTTTTTTTCTATAAAATATGCATCGTTGAGAGCTATTTTTTCTAATTCCATTGCTATTTCTAATAAGGGATCGTCCTTTACGCCTAATAGATCTAATACTTCATGACAAGAAACTCTCATAACTGCAGCTCTAGGGTCATAATTTTTATATACCCTGTGACCAAACCCAAATAATCTGAAAGGATCATTTTTATCTTTAGCTTTATTTACAAATTCTCCAATCCTATCAACAGTACCAATTTCTGAGAGCATCTTTAAAACGGCTTCATTTGCTCCACCATGAGCGGGTCCCCAAAGAGAGGCTATTCCTGCTGCAATGCATGCAAAAGGGTTTGCACCAGATGAACCAGATATTCTTACTGTTGAGGTTGAAGCATTTTGTTCATGATCTGCATGCAAGATCAAAATTTTGTCCATAGCATTTGCGATGATTGGATTTATGTTATATTTTTCTGCAGGTACGGAAAAACACATATGAAGGAAATTTTCTGCATACGATAAGTTATTTTGAGGGTAATTAAATGGTTGCCCTAAAGAGTATTTATAAGCCATGGCAGCTATTGTTGGAATTTTGGCTATTAATCTTCTAGAGGAGACTAATCTTTCATAAGGATCATTAATATTGGTTGAATCAGGATAAAAAGCCGAAAGAGCACCAACAACACCTACCATTATAGCCATAGGGTGAGCGTCACGCCTGAAACCTCTGTAGAAATTAATTAATTGTTCATGAACCATCGTATGAAAAGTAATAGCATTTTCAAATTCTTCTTTTTCAGGCTTTTTGGGTAATTCACCATTAAGCAATAAGTAGGCAACTTCTAAAAAACTACTTTCATTGGCAAGTTGATCTATTGGATAACCTCTATGTAATAAAACACCTTTTTCACCATCAATATAGGTTATTGCAGACTCACAAGAACCTGTTGATCCATAACCTGGGTCATAGGTAAATATTCCTAAATCGCTATAAAGGGATCTTATATCCACTACAGATGGTCCAACTGATCCAGATAAAGTGTTTAATACTAATTCTTTACCATTAAATACAATCTTATTTTTCTCTGAAACTAAATTATTTGACATGTAAAATACCTACTAAATTTTTTTAATTAAAAATGTAAAATTATAAAATTAATATTTATAATTTAGTCGATTTAATGAAATTGTACAACCTAGTTCATAAATAATTGATACCAAGTCTGGAGCGTTAGTTTTTCCTGTTAAAGCAATTCTAACAATTGGTCCAACATCTTTAAATTTCAGAGATTTATCCTGTACAAATTTTTTTAAACAATGATTTATAGATTCTTTTGTCCATTCACACTTTTTTAATAAACCACCGATATTGTTAATTATAACATTATTTTCTTGTAATATTTTTACATTATTTGTTTCTTTACAAAGAAAGTTATCATCAATTATCCACTCAAAGTCATCTTTTAGGTCTATATAAACATTAACTCTTTTTAAAAGCTCAGGTATTAGTGCTTTTAACCGTCTTTCCTGGTTTATATTTAAAACAAGACCAAATCTCTCAGTTAATAACTTATATACTACTTCAACATCAATTTTATTAAGGCATTTTGAGTTAATATTATCAAGTTTCTTAATATCGAATTTAGCAGGAGATTTGTTGATTTTTTCTAGAGAAAATAAATCAACTGCTTTTTTAAATTCATAATCATCCTCATTATCTTCAGGGGATGTCCATCCTAACTGAGTCAAATATGATAACATTGCCTCACTTGTATAGCCCATACTACGATAATCGATTAAGTTTGTTGCTCCATGTCTTTTAGATAATTTCGAACCGTCTGTTCCATGTATTAACGGTATATGTGCATAAGAAGGTTTTTTCCAGTTTAAAAAATTAATAATTTGTATTTGTCTAAATGCATTGTTGAAGTGATCATCTCCTCTAATTATGTGAGTTATACCCATCTCATAATCGTCAACCACTGAAGATAACATATAGGTTGGTGTTTTATCAGATCTAAGAATTATCATGTCATCAAGTATTTCGTTTTTTACCGATACTTCTCCTTGCACATAATCTTTTATAGTGGTTGTACCATTTATGGGCATTTTAAGCCTAATAACATATTCTTCTTTTTCACTGTTACATTTATTATCTCTCCACGGAGATTTTATCGGTTTTCCATTAGCTCTACTTTTAATCCTTAAATCATTTAATTCTTCTGAAGTTAAGAAGCATTTATAAGCAAAGCCCTTGTCTAAAAGCTCATGAGCAACCTTCACGTGGGATTCTAAATTTTTAGATTGGTATATTACTTTTTCTGAAGAATTAATACCAAGCCAATTAAGACCATCATATATAGCTTTAACTGCCTCATTAGTTGATCTTTTTGTATCTGTGTCTTCTATTCTAACTAAGTATTTACCGTTGTGTCTTTTGGCAAATAAGTAATTAAATATAGCGGTTCTAGCGCCGCCTATATGCAAATAACCTGTAGGTGAGGGAGCAAATCTAGTTACAAATTTCAAATTATTCTCTTATATAATGAGTTGTTAACTAGTTACATACATTACAGAAAATATAAAGACTTTTTTAATACTTTCTTATAAGCGTACACATCTTACCTTGAATAGTAATTCTATCAGGGCCATAAATTTGAGTTTTATAATGCTTATTAGCTGGTTCAAGAGCAATGCTGTCACCTTTTTGTCTAAACTTTTTAAGTGTGGCTTCCTCTTTGTCAATTAAAGCGACAATTATATCGCCGTTTTTAATATCTGTTTGTTTATTTATTATAACGGTATCCCCATCATAAATACCTTCATCTATCATCGAGTCTCCTTCAACATATAGTGCAAAACACTCCTTGGAAGATATATATGAAGATGGTACTTCAATAAATTCATCATAATTAGATATTGCCTCTATTGGTGTACCTGCGGCAATTTTTCCCAAAAGGGGAATTTGTTCAGCATTATAGTTTTTTTGCTCATTTATTACGCTTGACTTTTTATCTAAAAATTTATTAGTTAGATTTATTACATTGGTTATATATGCTTGTCCATTGGTATATTTTTTTGGAGCTATTGCTCTAGCTTTATTTTCTAAACGCTCAACGTACCCTCTTTCCTCTAGAGATTTTACAATTCTGTGAATTCCAGATTTTGATTTTAAAGATAATTCTATGCAAATTTCCTCGTAAGAAGGTGAAACACCGTCCTCTTCGATTCGCTTTATAAGAAAAGATAATAACTGATTTTGTTTTTGTGTTAACATCATAACCCTAAAAGTTCATGGTTTGTTCTAACATATTTATTATAAATTACAAGCTTTTAAATATTATTTGGAAATTTTAATATTTTAACTATCTCACCATTACTTTTAGTCGCATCAAAAGGTTCTCTTGTTATCAAACAGTTTGAATGAGAAAATTTAGTTATCATGGAACTATCTTGCTTACTAATTGGTATGGCATAAATATCACCATTTTTATATTTAATATTAGCTCTAACAAAATCAAAACGTTGATCATTTTGTGATAATTCTCCGCTCAAAATAGCTTTTTCAAATATTGGAAATTTATTAGTATTTCCTAACATTGTCCTAATAGCAATATTAACAAAAATTAGCGAACAAACTCCTGATGAAACTGGATTTCCAGGAAGCCCTATCAAAGGAGTACCATTTACTTTTGAGAATAATAATGGTTTCCCAGGTCTCATAGCAATTTTCCAAAATTCAGTTTTGTTTCTTTCAAAATTTTTTAATGCCTTTTGAATAAGGTCATATTTACCAACTGAAACCCCACCTGTAGTTATAATTAAATCACAATCACTAGCGTTTTTTAAAATTTTATATATATCTAATTCATTATCACCAGCAACAGGTAATATTTTTGGGATTCCACCAAATTCTGAAATCATTGAAGCAAGCATAAGACTATTACCATTTGGTATTTGGTCTTTTTTTTGTATTTCTCCTACTTTTATAATTTCATTTCCAGTAGATAATATTGAAACAATTGGCTTTCTTGAAACGGTTAACCAAGTTTGGCCAGTCATTGCAATGGAACCAATGTGTCGCGACTTAATTATTATACCTTCGTTAAAAAGAATTTCATTTTTTTTAAAATCCAAACCTTTTTTTCTTACAAACTGATTTTTTTTTATATTAATCTTCGTTTCAACAAATTTCTTATTTGATGAATTTTTAACATCTTCTTGGATAATTACTGTATCACTTCCTGAAGGTAATTTTGCGCCTGTAAAAATTCTAACTGTTTCTAGTCCTTCAATTTTTTTTGAGAATGAATTTCCAGCAGATGACTCTCCAATTACTTTTAGCTTCTTCGTGGTTTCTTCATTTATTTTTATGTAATTATTGTAATTTACGGCATAACCGTCCATGGAAGATACATCATATTTTGGGTTGTTAATATTACTTACAACTGGTTTTGACAAACATCTGCCTAAAGCATTTTGGATAAAAACATCCTCAGAGCTAATTTTATCAAAACTTAATTTAATTTTCTTGATAGCTTCGTCTAATGATAACAAATTAGACTTTTGCATTAAACTCTCCGGATTTTCCGCCCGATTTATGAATGAGTTTTATGTCAGAGATTACCATTTCTCGATCAATACTTTTACACATGTCATAAATCGTAAGTGCAGCTACTGAAACCGCGGTAAAAGCTTCCATTTCAACACCAGTTTTGCCAACTAAAGCTGCTTCAGCTTTTATTTTTATACATGATTTTTTTATTTCAGGTTTCAAATCAACATTGACATAGGATAGTGGGATCGTGTGACATAATGGTATCAATTGGTCAGTTCTCTTTGCAGCCATTATTCCTGCTATTTTAGCAATATTTAGTACGTCTCCTTTTTTTATTTTTATATCTAGTATTTTTTGAAGAGTTTCCCTTTGCATTGTTATTTTTCCAAATGCAATTGCAACTCTTTCTGTCATTTCTTTTTTGTTGATATCAACCATAGATGGATTCCCATCATCATCTAAATGGGTAAGTATATTTTTATTCAATCTACTAGCCCCAATATATTTTTTGTTGCAAAAGTCAAATCTCTTTCTTTCATTAAGCTTTCTCCAATCAAAAAGTTTTGTATTCCGTTTTCTTTCAATAATTGTAAATCTGAATTATTTTTTAGACCACTTTCTGCCACAATGATTTTCTCAGGGTTAATAAATTTTTTTAATTTTAAAGTATTATTTATATCAACTTCCATAGTTTTAAGATTTCTATTGTTTATACCAACTAATAAAGTTTCAAGCTTATTAGCCATTTCTATTTCCTCCTTTGTGTGTGTTTCAACTAACACATCCATCCCAAAATTTTTTGCCTCTTGTTCTAATATAATTGCCTCATTTAAGGTTAAAGCGGCCATTATTAACAATATACAGTCTGCTCCTAGTGATCTTGACTCTTTTATTTGCCAAGGGTCGACTATAAAATCTTTTCTTAAGATTGGTAAATCAACTTCTCTTTTTATAATATTTATGTATTTATTATTTCCTTGAAAGTATTTTTCGTCAGTTAAAACAGATAAACAAGAAGCATTGCCATCTTTATAACATTTGGCTGAATGTAAGGCATCAAAATCATTTCTAATAAGTCCTTTACTTGGAGATGCTTTTTTAATTTCTGCAATTAAGTTTAATTTCTTTGGATCATTAAGTTTGTTAATAAAGCCTCTTGGTTTATTTTGTTTGTCTATCATTGAATGCAATTCAAAATCTGTTATTTGACTTTTTCTATAAGAAAACTCTTCTTTTTTATAGTTTATAATTTCTTGTAATTTTGTAATCATCAGTGTCTTTAAACCTTAACTGTTTGTCATTTCAATTAACTCATTTAATTTATTTAAAGCCTTTCCATTATCCAAAGAATTAATGGACATACTTGCACCTTCTTCTAGTGACTTGGTATGACCTGTTGCAACCAAAGCTGAGGCTGAATTTAATACAACAACATTTCTAAATGTACTTTTTTTACCATTAAATAATTCAATTATTTCCTTCGCATTTTCTTTTGGTTCTCCTCCAACAATTTCATTGATGCTAGCTACAGGAATATCTATATCAGATGGATTAATCGTGAACTCTCTAATTGAACCATTTTTTAATTCTGCACAATAAGTTTTACCTGTAATAGTCACCTCATCTAATCCATCACTTCCGTGAACTATCCATGCATGTGTTGACCCAAGCCTTTTTAAAGATTCTGCAAACGGTAAAATTAATGATTTATCATATACACCCAATAATTGTCTTTTTACTAAAGCGGGGTTAGACAATGGACCAAGTAAATTGAAGATAGTCCTAATTCCAATTTCTTGTCTTATTTTGCCAACATATTTCATTGCAGAATGATGTTTTGGTGCCAACAAAAAACAAATATTTATTTTATTTAAGCATTTTTCTACTACATCTATTCTACAGTCTATATTAACTGATAAAGATTTGAGAACATTAGCAGCACCTGACTTAGAAGTTGCGGAATAATTACCATGTTTTGCAACTGGCACGCCAGTTCCAGCTAATACGAAAGATACTGCAGTAGAAATATTCAACGTTCCTAAATTATCACCACCAGTTCCAACTACATCTATTGTATCTTCTTTTGATGGAACTTTTAAACATTTTTCTCTAAGTATTTCTGCACCTGCAGCAATAACTATTGGGTTATGACTTTGCATTTTTACAGCAGTTAAGAAAGATGAAATTTGAGCGTCAGTAGCTTCTCCGGACATTATTATCTCAAAAGCTAACTTACTTTGTATGGTATTTAATTCATTTCCATCTGTAATATTTTTCAAAATATTTTTGAATTTACCATCATTATCCATAAAAAACTCTTTTTCCTATTAGTTGAAAATTAATTAAATATCATAAAAAATAAATATAATGTTTTTTATTGATTTAATCTAGGTTTCTTTGCTCACATTTTTAATGTGGTATTATGATACTCATCGTTTTAAGCTGTTGAAAATAGTAAATAATAATTAAAATTTTTGATTGACTGATAAAATTAAAAAGGTTAGATCTTCTCTGTTTAAATTAAATTTACTCAAACTTTTTTAAAGGAAAACAAATGGCTTTAAAAGGTACTTATTCGGCTAAGCCTAAAGACATAACCAAAGATTGGTTTATCGTTGACGCAGAAGGTTTGGTTTTAGGACGTTTAGCAGTAATTATTGCAAATAGATTAAGAGGTAAGCATAAGGTTGGCTTTACTCCTCACATGGCATGTGGAGATAATATAATTGTTACAAATTGTGAAAAAGTTGTCTTAACAGGAAATAAGAGAGCACAAAAAACATATTATTGGCATACAGGCTATCCAGGTGGTATAAAGGAGAGAAAGGCTGATAAGATTTTAGATGGTAGATTTCCTGATAGAGTTATACGTAAAGCAGTAGAAAGAATGATCCCTCGTGGTCCTTTAGGACGTCAAGTAATGAGACAGCTATATATATATGCTGGTAGCAATCATCCACATGAAGCGCAATCTCCACAATCTTTAGATGTAAAATCTATGAATAGAAAAAATAGTTAAAGGTTTAATTATGATTGAAGAAAACAAAGAAATTAATGATTTAAGTGATTTATCTAAATTAAAAGAAAATGAAGAAAATCAGGTTATCCAGATTGAACCAAAAATGGACAAACTTGGAAGGTCTTATGCTACAGGTAGAAGAAAAGAGTCTACAGCTAGAGTTTGGGTGAAAAGGGGTACTGGAAAAGTCTTAATTAATGGCAAAGAAATGATTAACTACTTTGCTAGGCCTGTCTTACAAATGCAACTTAATTTTGTTTTTGATATAACAGAGCGTAAAGATCAGTTTGATGTCATTGCCACAGTAAAAGGTGGTGGCTTGTCAGGACAAGCTGGTGCAGTTAGGCATGGCTTGAGCAGAGCCCTTAGCTTATTTGAACCCGAACTAAGAAAACCACTTAAAACTGCGGGTATGCTTACAAGAGATTCTAGAGTTGTAGAGCGTAAAAAATATGGTAGAGCGAAAGCAAGAAAAAGCTTTCAATTTTCTAAAAGATAGATTTTGTACAATTTTATTCAAAAGGTGTGCTTCGCGCACCTTTTTTTTATTTTAAATATATCATATAAGTATTTATAAAATAACAAAGGATAAAAATTATGAGCCTTTTGAAAATTGGAATTGCAGGTCTTGGGAATGTAGGTGAAGAGGTTGCTTATCAACTTATAAAAGGTTTCAGAGTTCAAAAAAATCTTTTTGAATTTGAATTAGTAGCTGTTTCAGCAAAGTCAAAAAATAAAAAAAGAAAAATTGACGTGAGTGGTGTTAAATTTTTTGATGATCCGCTCAAAATGGCTTCTTCTAACGATATTGATGTAATAGTTGAATTAATAGGTGGTGATGAAGGAGTTGCAAAGAAACTATGTTTTACAGCATTAGAAAATAAAAAATCTTTAATCACAGCTAACAAAGCATTAATAGCAAAATATGGTAAGCAACTTGCGGAATTAGCTGAAAAAAATAATTTATTTTTTTCGTTTGAAGCATCTGTAGCTGGAGGTATTCCTATTTTAAAGCTTATAAGAGAGGGTCTAATTGTAAATGATATTACAGAATTTACCGGAATACTAAATGGTACGGCAAATTATATTTTATCAGAGATGGAAGTGGCTGAAAAAGGATTTGAAGAGGTTTTAGTTGATGCTCAAAAAAAAGGTTACGCAGAGGCTGACCCTTCTTTTGATATAGATGGTATTGACGCAGCTCACAAAACAATAATTTTATCTGCTTTAGCGTATGGAAAAATGCCAAATTTAGAAGATTTATCCATACAAGGGATAAGAGAAATTTCGCTTAATGATATAAAGTACTGTAATGATTTGGGTTATAAGATAAAATTATTAGGAAACTCTCTAATTTCAAAAGATCTTAATGGCAAAGAAGAATTATTTTGTTCAGTTAAGCCTTGGCTAATTGCAAATAACTTTGGTCTTTCAAATATTTCTGGTGTAATTAATGCTGTCCAAATTGAATCAAGCCTAGCTGGCTCTGTTATGATAACAGGAGCTGGAGCAGGGGGTAAACCTACAGCTTCAGCTGTACTGGCAGATATAGTAGACATTGCTAATGGAACCAAGTTATTTTCTTTTGGCAGAAACTCTTATGATGTAAAAGAGGATTTTAAAACAACACCTTATAGAGAACAATACAAGTTTTACTTAAGGCTAAATGTCGTTGATAAATCCGGTATTCTTGCTGACTTAACATCTATCTTTAAAGACTATAATATATCTATTGAGAGTGTTATCCAAAAATCAAACCAAGAAGATAAAACAGCAGAGTTAGTAATTATTACTCATAAAGCTAACAATTCAGTTTTAGAAGATGCATTGACGTCGATAATAAAATTAGATGGTGTTATTACTAAACCTGTTTGCTTAAGTATTTATTCGTAAAATTTTAATAAGTTTTTAATTTGTCCAAAACTATATTATACAATTCTAAAAAATCAGTAAGTAATGCTGATTGGAAAATTATCGTTTTAGATGATTTTACTAGAAGATTTGTAGACTATTTATCTCAAAAATATAATTTACCAAATTTCATTTCTCCTTATTTAATGTTTAAAGAAATAAGTTTAGATGATTTTGATAATTTTTTTACTCCAAAGCTGAAAAATCTTCTCCCAGAACCCTTTTTATTTAAAGATTTAGAAAAAGGTGTCAAAAGGTTGGTAGATGAAGTCGTAAACTCGCGTCCTGTTGGAATTTTTGGAGATTATGATGTAGATGGAGCAACATCTGCTGCTATGATATCAAGTTATCTGGAGCAATGTGGTTGTAAAACATTCATTCATATACCCGATAGATTTTTAGAAGGCTATGGCCCAAATGAAAAAGCTTTAAAAGCTCTTCATGAAAAAGGTTCGGAATTAATTATAACTGTAGATTGCGGTATTTCGTCATTTGAACCTTTGCAAGCAATGAATTCTGTTAATATAGACCTAATAGTTATTGATCATCATATCCCAGACATAAGATTACCTCCAGCATACGCAATCATTAATCCTAAAAGAGTTGATAATCATAAAGGATATGAAGATTTGTGTGCGGCAGGTGTGACATTTATTTTTCTTATTGGACTTAATAGGGAACTTAGAAAAAAAGGTTTTTTTAAAAATAAAAAGGAACCTGATTTATTTCAATTTTTAGATCTCGTAGCATTGGGGACTGTTTGTGATGTAGTGCCTTTAATTAAATTAAATAGGGCATTTGTAAAGCAAGGTCTCTTAATAATGAAAAAAAGAGAAAATTTTGGCATCAAAGCTCTTTCAGATATTAGTAAATTAAGCAGTGCACCAAATACTCAAGCTTTAGGGTTTTCATTAGGTCCTAGAATTAATGCTGGGGGACGAATTGGTAATAGTGAACTAGGAGTATATCTTTTAAAAGAGACTGATGAAAATAAAGCTTTTGAAATTGCAAGTAAGTTAGATGATTTAAATAAAAAGCGAAGATTTTTAACTAGTGAATTAGAAAGTAAAATTGTAGGACAGATTGAAAAAATAATTTCAGAAAATAATAGTGAGGTTCCAGCTGCTTTAGTTGTTTATGGAAATGATTTTCATGAAGGAATTATAGGTATAGTTGCTAGTAGAATGAAGGAATTATATAATAGGCCAGTTTGTATTATTGCTATTAATCAACATGGTGTAGGTAAAGGATCTGGGAGATCAATTCAAGGTATTCCTCTAGGGGAAATAATTTTAGAAGCTTTAAGTTTAAATATAATTAATTCTGGTGGAGGTCATGATATGGCTGCTGGGTTTACCATTGATCCTAATAAGATAAATAATTTTATTGAATATATAAATAAAAAGATAAATAACTTAGTGAATGCTAAAATTCCTAAAATTTCATATATTGCAACCTCGGTAATACCAATTTCAGCTTGTACATTAGATTTGGCAGAATGGCTAGATAAATTAGGTCCATGGGGTCCGGGTATGGAAGAGCCAAAATTTATTATACCTAATTCTAAAATTTCATCTTTTAGAAGGTTTGGTTCAAATAATGAACATGCATCTTTTTATATCAATGATGGGTCTTCAAAAAAATTAAAAGTTAAAAAATTTAATCTTCTTAATAATGCTTTGAATAAAGTATTTGATAATTATGAAAATGTTAATTTTAATTTCTTAGGTACATTAAACGTTGATAAATGGAATAATACAAAATCTATTGAGCTTATGCTGGATGATATTATTTATGCAGATGTTACTTGATTTTTATTAAAATTAGAGTTAATACACATCATAAGTGGTCCCTTCGTCTAATGGTTAGGACACCGCCCTTTCACGGCGGCAATACGAGTTCGAATCTCGTAGGGATCACCACATAACTAATCGATATTGATGCATTTATAAAACTTTATTTCTATTAGAAAAATTCTAGAATATAATTTGCAAATCCATACAAATTTTTTTACTCTTTTTTAAACGAGGAACATTTGTTGATATCAGAAACAGTTAAGCTAGTTATCTATATATTCTCAATAGTATTCAAGTT
>CABXSI010000024.1 GCA_902514865.1 uncultured SAR116 cluster alpha proteobacterium | reverse complement strand
TAAACTAGTTGCTGAACGTGTTGGTCCTCTTAACTTAAGGCCTTTAAAATCACTAACTGATTTAATTAATGTTTTTTTTGTATGTATCATGCCTGGAGCATGAACATGCACTGCAAGAATTTTATAATCTTTAAGATCTTCTGCTCCTGCAGTTTCTACAAACTCTTGCACTGCTTGCGCTGTTATTTTTGCACTCGTTGGCATAAATGGTAATTCGAAAACTGATAATCTTGGAAATCTTCCAGGAGTGTATCCAGCTACTGTCCAAACTATATCAACAACTCCTTCACGAGCTTGATCAACTAATTGTGGTGGTTTTCCTCCAAGTTGCATTGAAGGATACATCTCAGTAATTATTTCTCCATTACTTTCTGCTTTGACTTTATCGGCCCAAGGTTTAACAAATTTAGCATTTGAGTTTGCTGGCATTGGAACCATTGTATGAAATTTCAAAGTAACTTTATCAGCTAATGCTGGTAATGATAAACCAGCACTGATTATTGTAGTAGCTAAAAAGCCAATAACTTTATTCATTAATATTCCTCCATTTAAATAATTATAAAATAAGATAAATTTATTTATTACTAAATCATTAACTACATATTATAATAAATCAAATTTTATTTTGTAAATAATTTCATATTTTCTTGTATTTTGATAATTTTAGAAATTATTTGTTGTTAAATTATCATAATAATGCATAATCAAGTATAATTTATGTAGGAGTTTATACATGTCCATAAACGCATTAAGCTATATAGGTGTTAACTCGGATAAGTTAGAAGACTGGCAAAATTTTGCTACTAAATATCTAGGAATGCAATCCATTAATCATGGTACTAAGTCTTTATGTTTTAGGATGGATGATCAAAAACAAAGATTTGCTATATCAGGAGAGCCTGGTGATAAACTTGCATTTCTTGGTTGGGAAGTTGAGAAAAAATCTGACCTACAAATGTACGCAAAACGATTAGACGTTATTGGTGTTCCTGTTCAATTGGGAAACAAAAATCTTACGGATATGAGGTTTGTAGAAGAATTATTATACTTTGATGATCCAGCGGGTAATCGAATAGAACTTGTTTATAAACCGCATCTTGATAAAGACTCTTTCGTTTCAGGCAGGCCAATCTCAGGTTTTAAAACAGATATATGTGGACTTGGGCATGCTGTATTACATGTATCTAATGTTAATGATTTAATTCCTTTTTACAGAGATACTCTTGATTTTAAAATAAGTGATTACAGTCACGACCCTATTTCATTATGCTTTTTTCATGTAAATGGAAGGCATCACAGTTTTGCTTTGATAGGTACTGGTCAACAAGGATTTCATCATTTTATGGTTGAATATCAAAATTTAGATGATGTTGGTCAAGGATATGACTTGCTTCAATATAAAGAAGGCTCAATTGCCTATACTTTAGGAAGACATACCAACGATTATATGACTTCATTTTATGCTCACACACCATCAGGATTTTTTATTGAAAATGGTTGGGGAGGCAGGATAATTGATCCAAACACATGGATACCTCACGAAACAAATATGGGACCAAGTTTTTGGGGGCACGAAAGATTGTACTTACCTGATAATGAAAGATTAAAATTTAGAGAAAAACGTATGGAAACTGCTCGGGAAGGTAAGCAATCGCCAATGATTATTGATTGTCCTTGGCTTTATCAAAATATTAAGAACAAATAAGGATAAAATATAGTGCAAATGGATTTTGATGTTGTGATAGTTGGACTAGGACCTACCGGAGGAACATTAGCTAATTTATTAGCTATAAATAATTTATCTATTCTTATTTTAGAAAAAGAAGCAAGCCTATATAATTTGCCACGAGCAGTCCACTTTGATGATGAAGTGATGAGAGTATTTCAAACTATAGGAATTTCTGACAGTTTATCAAAAAAATTAATTATCAACAAAGGTACAAAATTTTTAGATGAAAATGGTAAACTCCTTTTAGACTGGCCAAGGCCAAAAATAATTACTGAAAACGGGTGGTATCCGAGTTATCGTTTTCATCAACCCGACCTAGAACGCAGTCTTCGTTATAAATTAAAAAAGTTTGATAAGGTTGTTTCTCTCCAAAACTGTGAAGTTTTTAAAACCGTGAATAAAAAAAATTTTACTGAAGTTCATTATAAAAATACAAAAATTAATAAGATAAATTCAGTTAAGTCAAAATACATTATTGGTTGTGATGGTGCGAATTCATTCATTAGAAATGAAATGAAAACAGAATTAGAAAACTTGGGTTTTGAGCAGCGTTGGGCTGTAATTGACTTAATATTAAAAACAAAAAATGTAAATTTGCCTAATCGAACCATTCAATATTGTAACGCAAAAAGGCCTGCAACTTATTGCAGAAATGTTGGTAGGAGAAGAAGATGGGAAATAGCTTTAAAAGATAATGAGAGATCTAAAACATTTTTTGATGAAAAAAGGCTTTGGAAATTCTTAAGTAAATGGGTATCTCCTGATGAAGTAGAAATTGAAAGAAAAACTGTATATACATTTCAATCGGCTATCGCAAAAAGTTGGAGAGAAGGCCGCATGTTTTTAGTAGGCGATGCTGCTCATTTAACACCACCCTTCATGGGACAAGGTATGTGTGCTGGAATAAGGGACGCATCTAATCTAGCTTGGAAAATAAGCATATGTTGTAAAAAGGGTAACAATGAAAACTTATTAAATAGCTATCAATCAGAGAGATCCTCAAATGTCAGAGATTATATAAATACTGCAATGAAAATGGGAGAATTACTTAATTCGATAGGGGGATCAGAAGTATCAGATACAGTTTTTGTTCAACCAGACGGCACTATTAAAATGAATACAATTAAACCCCAACTTGGAAAGGGTTTAGGTGAATGTGGAGACATAAATAGGGGAAAAATATTCCCTTCCTTAAAATCTAATTCTGGTAGAGATATTGATAATATATTCGCATGTGACCCAATATTAATTACAAATAAAAAAATAAATAAAAAGGAACTTAGAATTAAATCCTATGACTGCTCAGATATACCTGGAATTGAAGTTATATTAAAAAAATTTAAAACAAACACCTTAATTATTCGTCCTGACAGATTTATACTGGCTAGTACTCAAAAAAATGATTTGTTAAAATTCACCAATTCCTGTCTTAATCAAATTTACAACTAAAAAGGTTCTAGATGTCAGGTTTTACAAGGTATAATAAAATCTTAAATCTTTTTTCAGAACAAAGAAGTTCTTGGACAGTTTTAGAAATTTCGGACGAATTGAAAACTCCTTCAAGTACTATTTATAGAATTGTTCGTGAATTAGTTTCAGCAGAATTTCTTGAAAGTACGGCAGGGTCCTACTTTAGGCTAGGCCCCTCCTTTATCAAATTTAATAGAATAATTAATTTATCAGATCCCTTGGTTAAAGCAGGACAACCATTTTTAAAAAAAATAGCAAATGAAAATCCTATTGAAAGTGTGAACGTTTTAGCTAGGCTTTATGGAAACAAAGTAATGTGCGTAGCAGATTATAAAACTCCATTTTTTAAAAATAATACTAGTTATCAAAAAGGAAAGTTAATGCCTTTAATTTATGGCGCAACTTCAAGGGCAATAATTATGAAGATTGTAGGAAAAAGTTTAGAAGATCTTCTAAAGCAAGAAACATTTTATGATGATAATGATAAAAACACTTTTTTTAAAAATTTAAAAAATGACAATAAAAAAGGATATTGTAAAACCGAAGGTCAAGTTGATAAAGGTCTCATAGGTTTTGCTGTACCGATCAATAACAAAAAATTAGGTATAGAGGCATCATTAAGTTCGATATTTAATTCAATTGATTTTCACCCTGAACATGAGCCTATAATTTATGCTAACTTAACAAGCTATGCCTTATTAATTGAAAGATACATAAATCAAATTTTTGATGATATTCAAAATTATCATCAGATATCTAGTTAAATAAGGGGAGTAAATGTCATTAACGGCAGTACAAGCAGACTTATCTTTACATCATCTTGAAATACAGAGTAGTAATCCAGAAAGTTTGGCCAATTTTTATTCCAAAATTATGGATATGAAAATAAATAAACTTTCACCAGAGAAGTTTTTATGTGAAGGGCCAGCTCGCAAAATAATAATAACTTTAGGTGAAAATAAAACGCTAACTAATGCAGGAATGGTTTGCAGAAGTGATAATAACTTAAATAGATTTAGAGAGTTCTTGGATCAAAAAGAACTCAAACTAAATGAGCATAACTCAGAATTTTACAAAGCAGGATCTTTTTCAGTTCAAGACCCTGATAACAATGTAATATGTTTTGGAGTTTTAAAAGACAACAGTCCTTCTCTTTTGAAGGGAATTCATGCTCCATTGCAACATTTAACATTTGCTTCAGAAGATGTTGTTTCATTTCAAAATTTTTATCAAAACAAACTTGGTTTTCAAGTTACAGATAGAGTTATAAAAAATAATGGAGAGCTTGCAACTTGCTTCACTACTTCTAACCATGAGCACCACACTATAGCTTGTTTTAAATCATCTAAATCTGGAATAGATCATCACTCCTATGAGGCGGGTGATTGGAACTTTGTAAAAAATTGGTGTGATCATTTTGCATCACATAATATTCAATTGATGTGGGGGCCTGGTAGACATGGGCCAGGAAATAATTTATTTGTATTTATTGAAGACACTGATGGAAATTGGATTGAAATTTCTGCAGAATTAGAAACGGTTCATGGTCGACCGGTAAGAAACTGGCCTCAAGAAGAAAGAACCCTGAATTTGTGGGGTAATGCAATAATGAGATCTTAAAAAAGGATATAAAATGAAATTATTAAGCTTTATTAGGTTGGGTAAAACTGGATTTGGTGCAGTAGTTGACAATGGAATAATAGATTTAACAGGAAAGATTGATCCAGATGTTAATACTATAAAAGAATTAATATCTCTCAATATGGAAGATCAGGCTGAGGAGTATATTGAAGGAAAAACAAAAGATTTATCTTTTTCAGACATCAGTTTCTTACCCGTTATTCCTGATCCAGAAAAAATAATGTGTATAGGTCTAAACTACCTGGAACATAAAAAAGAGACAGGAAGACCCGATGTAGACAATCCGACAATATTTACAAGATTCGCTGACTCTCAAGTAGCTCATTTACAACCAATGATTAAACCAGATAATTCTGATCGTTTTGATTATGAAGCTGAAATGGCAATCATAATTGGTAAAGGTGGTAGGTTTATCTCTGAAGACGAAGCACTAAATCATATAGCTGGTTATGCTTGTTATAATGACGGTAGCATCCGAAATTATCAAAGACACACTTCTCAATTTACCCCAGGTAAAACTTTTCCAGGTACTGGTGCTTTTGGTCCATATATGGTTACCCCTAGTGAAGTAGGTGACTATACAAAATTACCAATTGAATTAAGACTGAATGGAAACATTATGCAAAAAGCTACATTAGCAGATCTTATTTTTCCAATTCCGAGGTTAATAAGTTACATATCAGAATTTACTCCATTGTCTACAGGTGATGTGATTGTGACAGGAACTCCAGGTGGTGTTGGAGACAAAAGAAATCCCCCAGTTTATATGGTGCCTGGAGATGTTGTAGAAGTAGACATTGGATTATTGGGTGTATTAAAAAATCCTATAGTTGCGGCTCCAAAATTATAAGTTTTATTCTTAGGTCTAGAATGATGATAAATAAATCTTTGATTACAAATTTAGTATCTATTTTTATAATATTTATTGGTTATCTTTATAAAGATGAACATTCATTCATTTTTATGACAGGAGTTTTTGCCCTATCTGGTAGCGTTACCAATTGGATTGCCGTACATATGTTGTTCGAAAAAATCCCATTTTTATATGGTTCTGGCGTTATTCAAGATAGATTTGAAGATATTAAAATGGGAATAAAGAACTTAATATTAAAAGAGCTATTTTCAATTACTCAAATAAATAAATTTTTATTAGATAATAAAGAAGTAGCGTCAGAAAAGATTATAGAAAAGATTGATTTCGATAAAGTTTTTCTGGGTCTTGTTGAAGCTATAGAAGGTTCACAGTTAGGTGGAATGCTTTCAATGGTAGGAGGAAGAAAAGCACTTGAACCACTTAAAGAACCATTTAATAAAAAATTAAAAATAATTATCGAAGATTTTATAAACAGAAATAATTCTGATGATAACGGAAAAACTACATCAGAGGCATTGTTAGTTAAAATTGAAAATATATTAGATGCAAGATTAGCTGATTTATCTCCTGAAGATATAAAAATTATTATTCAAAAAATGATAAAAGAGCACTTAGGTTGGCTCGTAGTTTGGGGAGGTTTTTTTGGTGGGTTATTAGGACTATTATTAAGTCCCATTGGCCTGAACGTACTTTAAGAAGCTAAGAAGAGTATGCAATATACTCTTCTTTGTAGTTCCTAAGATATTATGCAACCACCATCTACATCTATTGTAGTACCAGTTATAAACTCGTTCTCGATTGCAAAAATTATTCCTTTGGCAACTTCGTCTGGAGTGCCGGCCCTTGGAATTAGGTTATCACTAGTGGCTTTTTTATAATACTCCTCTCTAGCAGTTCCTTCAAGAGGGCTCATTGGAGTATCGATGATACCAGGAGAAACAATGTTAATCCTTTTAGGTAGAATTTCAGGTGCAATACCTCTTGCAAAAGCTTCTACTGCACCACCAACAGAAGAAATTGCAATTTGTCCTGGACGACATTTTCTTGCAGGAGTCCCGCTTACTAAAACTATATTTCCATTATCTTTTAAAAATTTGGTACCTAATCTTACTACATTAGTATATCCCCAAAGTTTATCAAATGATGCTTTATAGCCATCTAAATCCATAGAAAGAAAAGGACCAACAGCTCTTTTTCCACCAGTAGCAGCATTAACTAAAATATCAAATTCACCTTCATCCTGAAAAAATTTTTCAACAGCGTCTCTATCAAGAACATTTATTTTCTTTGTTGTAACGTTTTTTGGAAGTTGAGTTAATTTCTCGGGATTACGACTTATTGCAATAACATGAGCTCCTTTTTCAGATAACATTTGAGTTGCAGATAGACCAATTCCAGAAGTTCCACCAAATACGATAGCTTTTTTGCCATTAATATTCATGTTTATTTTACCTTTTAAAATTTAATAAGAATTTATTAATTACTTATAACATTTTGGATATATATTTGTTAAAAAAGTTTTAGGTATTTTATAGGTGTTAAATATGACTGTTGAGCTATTTAGAAATAATTCTTATTTGAAAGAACATAAAACGATTATATCTGAAGTTTTACCTGAAGGATTAGTTCTAAAAGAAACTATTTTTTATCCAGAAGCCGGGGGGCAACCAGGAGATGAAGGTTCAATTACATTTAAAAATAACCGTATAAAAATAGTCGGAACTAAATATATAAATAATAAGTTAGTTCATTTAACTGAAACTACTAATGACTGTAAACAAAATGAGGAAGTTACCATAATTTTAGATTGGTCAAAAAGATATAGTTACATGCAAGTGCATACCTGTCTTCATCTCTTGTGTTCAATAATACCTTACCCTGTTACAGGTGGTTCTATAGGAGATGGTAGAGGAAGACTTGATTTTGATCTTGAAACAAAGCCAGACAAAGAAGATGTTTTGTATAAATTAAATGAATTAATTCATAAAGATTATTCAGTTCAAATATCAAGTATAACAGATAAAGAATTAGACGAAAATCCAGATTTAGTAAGGACAATGTCCGTTAAACCCCCTAGAGGATCAGGTAAGATAAGAATGATAAGGATAGGGGATGATGTTGATTTTCAACCTTGTGGAGGAACACATGTAAATAATACTTTAGAAATTAAGTTAGTCAAATCAGTTAAAATTGAAAACAAGGGTAAAATGAATAAAAGAATAATTTTAAATTTTTAAACAACAGTTATTTCTTACAAACTATCTCAAATGGCAATGTTCTATTTTCTTTAATAGATTGCATTGAGTTAGTAGATCTTTCATTCATACTTTCTCCACCAATTACATGAATACCTAAAATAGGTTTTTTATTTGCAGACTTTAACCCAATAAGTTTTTCATAACCTGAAATATACTTATCAGCTGTCTCAATTATTTTTATATCAAAAAAACCTATATCTTTTAGTATAGATATAGTTGTTTCAGGGGGTAATAAAAAGCTCATTTCTGAAGAATCAGCCCATGGCAGAGGAAAAATTGGATTACCCTCAGGGCCTAAGCCGTGTTCAGTAAAAGCAAAAAAACTATCTTTTTTTAAAACTCTAAAAGCTTCAGAAAAGAATTTTTTTCTGTCTGATATATTCATTGTTACGTGTTGTGAATACGCACCATCAAAAGTTTCATTCTTAAAATCTAATATTTCTCCATTTCCAACTAAAAGCTTAATATTATCGGACATAGATGTAAGTTTATTGAATTCATTACCTATTTCAATGAAGCTTGGTGTTATGTCTATTCCAGTGATGAAGCATTTAAATTCTTTAGCGTAATACCTTGCTGGTCCACCAAGACCGCAACCAATATCTATAATTTTTTGATTTTTTTTAATTGGCATTCTTTTACCAAGGTCAACTGTAGCAGCAATCCCCCTTGCGTGATATTGATCAATAGGAAATAAATCTTCAATATTTAATTCTTTATTAATTAAACCTGCTTCCGACATTGCATGGTGTACTCGCGAAAAAATATCACCTCTCGTCCAAAAATTTTCAATACTTTTTGAGTTTATCATTTATTTAAATTTTAGTTGTTAAGAATAAAATCTGCACATCTTTCACCTATCATCATGCAAGCAGCATTTGTATTCCCTGAAATCAGAGTAGGCATTATAGATGCATCTGCTATCCGGAGACCTTGTATTCCATGGACTTTTAGATTTTTATCAACAACCGCATTTTCATCAAAACCCATTTTACAGGTTCCAACTGGATGATAGACTGTTTCGGCTTTATCTCTAATGAAATTCAAAATATCTTCATCGCTTGAATAATTCAACCCGGGCTGAATTTCTAAATCACAAAATTCTTTCATTGGAGCCGATTGCATTAATTTTCTGATTAGCTTTACTCCATCTACAAGTGTGTCCTTATCCAGTTGATTAGACATGAAGTTAAACTTTATACTCGGGAATTCGTTTGGATTGTTAGACTTAATATGAATACTTCCCTTACTTTCAGGCCTGTTTTGGTTGACCGTGCAAGTTATGCCTGGTTCTTTTCCTAATGATCTTTTACCATCTTTCAAAACTACTCTATATGGTATAAAATGTACTTGAATGTCTGGTGAAGCTAGTTCTTTTCTTGTTTTAAAAAATCCAACAACTGGTGCAGACGGAAGCGCTAAAAAACCTTCTTTTTTAAACATATATTTAAAAACTTGCTTAACTAGGTTAATACCACCAGCCTTATCGTTATAGGAAATACCTTCTTTATTAACCCTGTAAATTATACGCGGAGCAATATGATCACGTAGATTTTCTCCAACCCCAACTAAATGATGAATTGGCTCAATTCCATTTTTTTTAAGTATCGTGCTGTTTCCAATACCAGACAATTCCAAAATCTGAGGAGAATTAATTGCTCCACCTGACAGAATAACTTCTTTTGACGTCATAAATGTTGATAATTTATTTTTATTTTTTACCTCAACCCCAATACATTTTTTTTTCTCAAAGAGTAATTTTGTAACCAACGAATTCGTTATAATTGTTAGATTTTTTCTTGACTTTATTGGTCTTAGATAAGCAACTTCTGCACTCATCCTTTCACCTTTGTAAATTGTAGTCTGAGTATAGCCTAAACCTTCTTGATCTTCGCCATTATAGTCTTTATTGAAAGGAATATTATTGACTTCTCCAGATTTAAAGATCGCATCATAAATGGGATTTCTGTCACTTACTTCAGAAACTTTAAGTGGACCTTCTTCACCTCGTAATTCAGAGGTGTTACCTTGATAATTTTCCATTTTCTTAAAGAAAGGAAGTACATCATCGTATGACCAACCTGTATTTCCCATTTGAGCCCATGTATCATAATCTAATTTGTTTCCTCTAACAAAAACTAAACCATTAATAGAACTGGAGCCGCCTAGTAATTTTCCTCTAGGTATTGGGATTTCTCTGTTTCCAGTGTTTTCTTCTGGTTCGGATCTATACCTCCAATTTGCGAGAGGATTGTCAATTAAGAGAGCAAAACTAGCTGGAAGCCTTGAAATTGGATGAGAAGATCTCCCTGCCTCAATAAGTAAAACTTTATTTACATTATTTTCAGACAATCTATTGGCAACAGCACAGCCAGCAGAGCCTCCACCAACTACAATATAATCAAATTTGTTAGTCATTAACTTTCCTTCCAAACTGTAATTTTAGTCATATATATTTTGATATCAATGCCAAAATTATAATAATTGCAAATTCTTTTAAAATATTCACTTGATTGAAATATTTTAAAAAGAATGATAATTAACCAAAACTTCTTAGGAGTATTATTTTGTTAGAATGGATCTTAGATGTATCTCAAATAATAATTGCAGATATTGTTTTGTCTGGCGATAATGCTTTAATAATTGGAATGGCTGCATCAGCAGTTCCAGAAGAAAGTCGAAAAAAAGTAATTTTTATTGGGTTGATGGCGGCAGCCATTTTAAGAGTTTTATTTGCTCTTGTTGCATCTTACCTCATAAGTATACCTGGACTGCTTCTATTAGGCGGATTGTTACTCTTTTGGGTGTGTTGGAAATTTTATGGAGATATAAAAGAATTTTCCTCAAATAATGAGGAAAAAGAAAAACTTCAAAAAGATGTTTCGGGTAAAGGAATAAAAGCTGCACTTATAACTATCATAATAGCTGACGTATCTATGTCACTTGACAATGTCATTGCAATAACTGCAATAGCAAGAGATAACAAAACATTATTAATTTTTGGCATAGCATTTGCCATATTAATTATGGCGCTCTTTGCAACGGCTATAGTTAAATTATTAACCAAATTTAAATGGTTATCATATTTAGGTTTAATATTTCTTGTTTACCTATCGTCAAAGATGACCTTTGATGGTTGGTTGCAACTTTATCCTTTTTTACAAAGTTAAGCTACGACCCCAACCATTTTGGAAACCAAAGAGCTATATCTGGTATAAACATGACCAGAAGCATTCCAATAATTTGAAGAGCAATAAAAGGCAATACTGATAGAAAAATTTCTTGCAGTGTTATATCAGGTGGTGCGACTGATTTTAGCCAAAAACACGCCGGACCAAATGGAGGTGACAAGAAATAAATCTGAATATTCATCACAAATAGTACCCCAAACCAGACAGCAGCCCATTCAGGTTCTAGGCCTAACTCTGGAGCCATTCCAACCACAACTGGAGCAAAAACAGGAACTGTAATAAACGCTATGGCTATCCATTCCATAAATGTACCCAGTATCACCAAAATACCCATCATTACAAAAACAATCCCAATCGCTGGAAGGCCTAATCCAGAAAATAGAGATCTCATAAAATCAGCGCCACCAATCAAGTTATAAATACCAACAAAAGCAACAGCACCTAAAATTAACCAAATAATTGTTCCTACAGTCGACATAGTGCCAGCAAGAGCTACTTGTAAAAGATTCCAGCTGTAAGCATTTCTGAACCATGCTACAAAAATAGCACCCAAGACGCCAACAGCTGCAGCTTCTGTTACAGACGCTATGCCGCCGTATATCGATCCCATAACACAAAAAATTAAAAATATACTTAGAAAAACTGCGTACAATTTATCTTTTGACATTTTCATATCACCTTTTCGAGCTTTAGCAACTTCCTCAGCGGTAGGTGCCATGGCATGATTCAAATTACATCTTACTAGGACATAAATTGCATAAAGACCTGCAAGCATTAAACCTGGAACTGCACCAGCCATAAATAAGTCACCAATAGCGACTTGCGCAGATAAGCCGTATATGATCATAATAATACTTGGAGGTATAAGTGTAGCTAGCGCTCCTGATGCACATATAAGTCCAATAGACATTTTCCTGTCATATCCAAGTCTCAATAATTGAGGTAAAGCAACTAGTCCAAGCATAACAATTTCACCGCCCATTACACCTGACATCGCGGCTAAAACGACAGCAACTGCTATTGTTTGTATAGCAACTCCTCCACGGAGCTTTCCTGCAAAAATTGACATCGCATCGAATAAATCTTCAGCTACTCCAGCTCTTTCTAAAATTGATGCCATTAATACAAATAGAGGAACAGCTATTAAAGGATATTTTTCTAGTAATCCAAATGCGTTGGTAGAGACTAAGTATAATCCACCATATCCAAAATAACAAAGAGCACTGAGCACAGAAACAAATAATGTAACTACACCAAGTGGCATACCAGTCATCATCAAGATAAGCATGAGCGCAACTATCAATAAACTAGCTGTTCCTATATTCATTTCTTGCATATTTAAGTAGTCTTGAGGATTAATATGTGTTCCTACAGCAGCATATATAGAATTAATAGAGCCAAAAAAGCTTTCTTCTCCAACAAAATGAACAAATATGACACTAATTATTCTTAAAAGTATTATGCTACATATGAATAAAACAATTTGTTTCCCAATCTTAGATGAAAAGTGACGGTAAAGATTTATCATTAATTGGATCAGATAAGTCATTGCGCCTATAGTAAGCACTGATTTTAGAATCATGGGTTGCGGAGAATTCCATGCGCTACCAGCCCTTTCAATCATCATAACTGAATCGAGTGCTCGTATTACAGAATCATCAATTAATAACCATAGAGCTATTATACCAACTACATAGGCAATAAAATCAAGCCACCATTTCCCCTTATCAGAAGCCATAATATAAAATACTGTTATCCCAATATGCCGTTTGTGAAGTGTTACATATGCAGCTGATAACATCCATGCAATGGCAGCTAATACCATGACTATTTCAAAAACCCATTGAGTTGGAGCATTGAAAACATATCTAGATATTACTTCATATCCAGTTACAGCAGCACATATTAAATATAATTGTGCAACAGCTAATCCAGAGTATTTACTAAAGTGGTCAAAGAAAGCAAAGCTATCCTTCCCAGCCTCGAAATTTTCCATATTATCCAAATCATTTTCTTTATTTTGGACTGCTTCAGACATTAAATCCCCCAATTAAACTTTTATCTTGATATTTATACAGAATAATTAACTATAGTCTTGACTATTAGAACCAATAATTTAACTATGTCAAGAACCAAGGAGGGAATTGTGGCTAAACCAGTAAGAAGTGATCATGTAGAAACATATGGACCATGGGCTTGGATTGGTGGATTTGGATTTGCTGCCTTCATAATTTGGTTAATGTTTTATTTAGCTGACGGTTTCAGTTAATTTTCACAAAAGGAGGAAAGAGTGAAAAAATACTTTATTAGCGCTTTATTAGTAGCTGGATTATCTTTTTCAGGTGCTGTAAGTGCAAAAACTTTAAAATTTCAAATTAGTTCTAAAGCTGGCGACTGGGCTCACACATACTTGAACAAGCACAATAAAGTCCTAGAAGAACTTACTAATGGTGAATTAAAAATTGATCCATTGCCAACAAAATCCGTTGTACCTCATAGAGAAACAATTGATGCAGTTGCTAATGGTATCTTAGATGGTGATATGAACGCAATTGCTTACTTTGCAGGAAGAGATCCAGCATTTGCTATCATGGGTGATTTGATTGCAGGTTACGACACACCAAAACAATATCAGGAATATTGTATGCATGGTGGTGGAAAAGAGATGTTGCAGAAAATTTATGATAAGGTTTTACCTAATAAGATATTAGTTTTAGGATGCGGACCTTATGGTAAAGAAGCCTTAGTTTCTAAAGTACCGATTAATGGCGTTGCAGATCTTAAAGGTGTGAAAATTAGATCACCTGAAGGTTTGGCTGCAGATGTTTTCAGAAGAGCTGGTGCTTCACCATCTTCACTTCCTTTCTCAGAAGTTTATACTTCACTAGAAAAAGGTATTGTTGATGCTGCTGATGCATCTGTTTACATTAACAATCATGCTAGTGGTTTTCATAAAATCGCCAAGTATCCACTTTACCCAGGTATTCACTCAATGGCTAACCTTCAAACTATTATCAACAAAAAAGTTTTTAATAAGTTAAGTAAGCAAAATCAAGTTGCATTAACAACTTGGACTTATTGGGTTTGGACAGCTAAATTAAGAGATGCAGGTCTAGATGGAAGAGCTCAGGTAGCTAAAGATAAGGCGGCTGGTGATTTAACTATCATCGATTGGCCAGTATCTGAAAGAGCTAAGTTTAGAAAAATTGCAGTTGAAGCATGGAATGCTGCTGCAGCTAAAAGCCCACTCGCAAAAGAGGCATTAGAGTCAAATTTATCATACATGAAAAAGATAGGTCTACTCTAAAATTAAATGTTTAAAAAAAGCTTGCTGATTAGTAATCAGCAAGCTTTTTTGTTTCTTGGAGAATATACTCTGAAATTTTTAATAATTTAAAGTCTTCATTCCAAGATGATATGATCTGTACCCCAATTGGAAGACTGTCTTCACCTTTTAAAAGTGGTAGACTAATTGCAGGAACTCCCATCATTGTCCAATATCCATTAAAAATTGCATTACCAGTATTCATTAGGTCTCTTGGGGCTTGACCTGTTGCTGCTGCTGTAATAATTGCATCAAATTTGTTGAAGAACTTCCTTAATATCTGCTGCATTTTTTTCGCATTTTCAATTGCTTCTATATATTGTTTTGCTGAGACTGGAATGCCAGCTTCAATTCTAGATTTGGTGAATGGGTGAAGTTTTTCTTTTTCAGATTCGTAATAATGAGATAATGACTTTGCAATAGAACCATTCATAATTACTTCGTGGGAATGAGCTGCTTCTTTGAAATCATTACCAAGATTAAGTTCTTCAATATCAAAAGGTGAGTTTTCAACAAATTTTATTATTTGTTCTTGCATGTCTCTATCACCAATATCCCATACCGGACCTTTGACGAATGCAAATTTAGGCGTCTTAATTACATAGTTTTGTTTATAATTATATTGTTTAATCATATCTAAATCTTTTTCATCATAAGATAAAATGACTGAAGCCACTAGATCAATGTCACAAGTTGAATTTGCATAAATTCCTGGATGGTCTAATCGTTGTGATATTGGGGACATGCCGTGTCTTGAAATAGTCCCAAAAGTAGGTTTTAACCCTAAAATCCCAGTAAATGACGCCGGCCTTAAAACAGAACCACCTGTCTGAGAGCCAATTGCTAATGGTACCATATTGTCAGAAACCGCTGCTGCTGATCCAGAGGAGGATCCTCCTGGTGTACATTCTAAGTCTTTTGGATTTTTTGTTTTGCCGGGCCCAGATAGTGCAAACTCAGTTGTTACACATTTACCCATAATGACGGCCCCAGATTCTCTTAATAATTTAACTAGATGTGCATCCTCAGTCGGCATTCTGTTTTTACATATTGATGATCCATTTTCAGTAGGCATGTCTTTAGTATCAATTATGTCTTTAATACCAATAGGAAGACCATTAAGTTTACCAGGATTTTTATCTTTCCTTCTTTTGTCAGCAAGTTTAGCTTGCTGGATTACTTGTTCATGATTTAAATAATTCCAAGCACCTACTAATGGCTCTCTAACTTTAATATGATCCAAAAAAGCTGTAACATATTTTTCAGAAGTGAGTTCACCTCTCTTCATCATATTCAAAGCATCGAGAGCATTTAATTTGATTAAATCCATTTATAATCCTTATTTTATTTTGTTATTACTGCTTCAGCTTCTATTTCAACTTTCATCCGCGGATCTACTAAAGCTGAAATTTCAAGTAAAGTAGATGCAGGCTTATGATCGCCAAAATATTCAATTCTTTTAGGATTTATAATAGCTCTGTCATCTATGTTAGTTAAAAAAACTCTTACTTTTACAACG
>CABXSI010000023.1 GCA_902514865.1 uncultured SAR116 cluster alpha proteobacterium | reverse complement strand
ATTTCCATTCAGTGGTCCATATGCTGATTCTGGGAAATTATTAGACGAAGGTGCCCAAATAGCACTTGAGGAGGTGGGTTATGAAGTGAATGGTAAGAAAATTAAATACATTACGAGAGATAGTGAAACTAAAGCCGGACCAGCTGCAAGAAGAGCTCAAGAAGCAATTGATACTGAAGGAGTTAATTTTATAGTCGGCCCATGGTCTTCTGGCGTTGCATTAGCTGTAACTGAAGTGGCAAAAAAAAATAAAGTCATGTATTATTTTTCTGGAGGAACTGAAGATATTTCTGGAAAAAAATGTCATAAATACGCTTTTATGTGGGCTGCAAATGCATGGACGGCAATGGACGCAGACCTAAAAATATTTAAAAAAGCAAATCCAGACGCAAAAAAAATATACTTATTTGTAGTTGATTATGCTTTTGGATGGACATTACAAAAATATGTAGAAAGTTTAGCTCCTAAATATGGTCTTGAAGTAGTAGGTGTTGACAGACATCCATTAGGTCATAGAGAGTATTCGACTTTTATTACAAAAGCTATGTCAAAAAATCCTGATGCAGTATATATGATTAATTTTGGTCTTGATGCTATTTCAGCAGTTAGACAGTTGAATAATTTTGGTTTCACTCCAAAAAAGCCAGTCGTAATGTCATGGTCTTCAGGTTTTGAAGAACTTATACAGTTAGATCCTGCAGCAAGGGAAAACTTAATTGTTGGTTCTAATTATTATTATACAATAGATAATCCAGATAATAAAAAGTTCGTCGAAGCTTACAAAAAAAGGCATAATGGAGTACCTCCAGGATATGCTCCAGCTGCAGGTTATGGTCTAATGAAGATGACTTTGCTTGGAATGCAAAAGTCCAAAAGTGTTGAACCACAAAAAGTTATAACAGCTCTTGAAGAACACAAAGGTAAAAACTTTGTTGGTGAGTACGAAATCAGGGGCAGAAACCATCAGACTGTTAGACCGTTTTTTGTGCTTCAGACTAAGAAGCAAAAAGATATGAAAGATCAATATGACATGGCTGAGGTTGTAGATGTAAGTTCTACAGAACAACCAAAAAATATAAATATGTGCTCTGATATTGGAAAATTTTAATTTGTTTACATTAGGCGACATTATTTTGTCGCCTAATTTTATCTAGGGTGCAATCTTGACTTTTTTAATATTATCTCAAATTTTGAATGGACTAGGTTTAGGTATGTTATATGCACTAGTTGGAGTAGGATTAACATTAATCCTAGGTGTTCTTAATATTCCTAATTTTGCGCATGGAGTTTTGTACGCCCTAGGTGCTTACTTTGCATATTCTATAGCCAAAATGACAGGATCTTTTTATTTTGCTATTTTACTATCTCCTTTATTAGTAGTACTTGTTGGTTTTTTGCTTGAAAGTCAGGGGGTAAGAAGACTTTACCAAGCTCATCATGACTACCAACTCCTATTTCTCTTTGCCTGTGCTTTAATAATTCAAGAAATAATTATAATCATATGGGGACCAATTGGTTTTTCTTTGCTCCCTCCACCAAGCCTAAGTGGTGCCCTTGATTTAGGTATTTTAATATATCCTAAATATAGACTTGTCTTGATATGCTTTGCTTTTTTTATGATAATTTGTCTTTACCTTTTTTTAACCAAAACAAATCTTGGCGCTATACTTCGTGCAGGCATTGAAAACAGGGATATGGTAAAAGTCCTTGGTATTAACGTAAACATTGTTTTTCTTTACACATTTGGTCTAGGTGCTTATTTGGCTGGATTGGCTGGGGCGTTATCAGCACCTATAATGGGCCTTACTCCTTCAATGGGATTAGATATTTTACCAATTTGTTTTGTTGTTGTAGTAATTGCCGGTTTAGGAAGTATACCGGGAGCAATCGTTGCTGGGATTTTAATAGGATTATCACAAGGCGCGGCAACAATTTGGTTCCCAGAAGCAACTAACGTAGTTATTTATCTTATGATGGGTTTAACAATAATATTTAGACCTCAAGGTCTTTTTGGGGTTAGATAGTTATGAATAAATACACCATTACTTGTCTAATTATATTTATTTTTTTGGGTCCATTCCTTTTCCCAAACGCAACTATTACAGAAATGTTGATTTTTGGTATTGTTGCAATATCGACAAATATCATGCTTGGATACACAGGAATGTTATCCTTTGGACAAGCTTTATTTTTTGGTACTTCAGCTTATATTTCAGGTCTCATTTTACTTGCGGGGTTTCCAATTTTTTTAGCTATACCTATTGCTACTTTAGGTTCATTTTTAATATCACTCTTCGTGGGTTACTTTTGTGTAAAAAGGGAAGGATTATATTTTATTTGCCTTACTTTTGCATTTAATCAAATGTTCTACTTTATAGCATATGTTTGGACAGAAGTTACCGGTGGCGAAGATGGATTAGTTGGTATTACAAGACCTGAATTTATAGATACACAGCTTTCATTCTACGTATTCATTTCTATTTTATTTCTTACATCATTATATCTTATGTATAAAATTATAACATCTCCTTTGGGACTAATTTTCAAGTTAATTAGGGAGAATCCAAGTAGAGCAGAGGCCATCGGTTATAACGTCCGTTTTTTTAAGTTAGTCTCTTTTTCGATAGCAAGCACTTTCACAGGTTTAGCTGGGTCTCTATATGTTCTCATCCACAGTATGGTTCCTATTGATCAAATTCATTGGCTTAAATCAGGAGATATTATTTTTATGACTTTGTTTGGTGGTGTAGGAAATTTCTTAGGTCCACTTATTGGGGTTGTTGGTTATATTTGGTTATCAGATACATTTTCAATTATTTGGGCTAGATGGCCATTAATCATGGGAGTGATATTTGCAATAATCGTATTATATTTCAGAGGCGGTGTTTCTGAGCTATTAGAAAATCTTATAAAAAAATGTCAATTTTACTTTAAAAAGAATAAAGATGAAAAATATATTAAAAATTAATAATTTATCTAAAAATTTTGGAAATGTATCAGCTGTAAACAATGTAAATTTAGCAGTTGAGGTAGGTTCAATACATTCTGTTATAGGACCAAATGGAGCAGGAAAATCAACTTTTTTTAATATGATTTCAGGGGTTTTACCTCCATCTAGCGGAAAGGTATATTACAAAAATAATGATATTACAGGATTTGAAAGTTATAAGCTGCCACATATGGGCATTGCCAAATGTTTTCAAATTACGAATGTTTTTCCTAAACTGAGTGTTCGCGAGAATGTCTGGTCTTCTGTTTTTTCTTGCGCCCGAAAGAGTAAGTTTGATTTTTTTAAACCCCTATCAAACTTTAAATATATCGCTGAAGAAACAGAAAAAATTATATCTGATGTAGGTCTTTCTCACAAAATAAACGATAAAGCTGAAGAACTATCCCATGGGCAACAAAGGATGTTAGAAATGGCAATTACACTTGGAGCTAAACCCGAGTTATTATTGCTAGATGAGCCTACTCAAGGATTAGCACCAGAAGCTACATTAGAAATGACAAAATTAATTCAAAAACTATCTAAAAAACACACGATTTTGTTAATTGAACACAAAATGCATATTGTTATGGAGATTTCAAAAGTAATAACAGTTTTAAACTTTGGTGAAGTGATAGATGAAGGAACTCCGTCAGAAGTTAAAGAAAGTAAAAAAGTGCAAGATGCATATCTAGGTAGAGGTTAATGCAATTAGAAATAAAAAATCTTCACACTTACTATGGATTAGTTCATATGTTAAAAGGTGTTAACTTATCGGTAAACAAAGGCGAGATAATAAGTATTTTAGGTCGAAACGGAGCTGGTAAGACAACAACTATTAAAAGCATAATGGGTCTAGCACCCCCTTCCGAAGGTAATATAATTTTAAAAGGAAGCGACATAAGTTACTTAGAACCACATGAAATAGCTAAAAAGGGTATTTCTTATGTGCCTGCTAGCAGGGGGATATTTTCTACTTTAACTGCTTATGAGAATATAAATATATTTCATATGAAAAATTCTAAGTGGAGTGTTGAAAGCGTTTTTAATCTTTTTCCTAAACTAGCAAAACTAAAATTTCGTAATGGTAAATCTTTATCAGGAGGCGAACAACAAATGTTGGCTATTGGGAGATCTCTGGTAATAAACCCCTCGGTAATAATGTTAGATGAACCTTCACAAGGTTTAGCACCTATGATTGTTGAGGACGTAAAAGATATGCTTTTAAAACTTAAAAACGAAGGAATGAGTATTATACTGGTGGAACAAAATCTTCAGACAGCTTTAGATGTTGCAGATAGAGTTTATATTCTAGATCAAGGTCAAGTCGTTTTTGAAGGTAAATCAGAGCAGTTATCGAAAAACAAAGAGTTAACAATAAAATTTCTAGGTGTTAGCACTTAATAAGGAGAAATATAATTTCTAAATTTGTAAAAAATCCAGGAGGAACACAAAAGCTTTTCAATGATATTAAAAATAAAGTTTTATCTCCAGTAGATTTGATGAATGCATATATTGAACAGATAGATTACACTCAGTCACATATCCAGCAATGGAAAAGCTATGATTTCGATCAAGCCCTAGAAGCAGCTAAAATTCGTGAAAAACAAGCGGTAAATAATAATATTCTTGGTCCGCTACATGGTATACCTGTTGGCATTAAAGACATAATTCATGTTGAAGGTTTTAAAACTGAGTTTAATAGTAAAGCCTTTAAAGAAGTTGAATCATCAAAATATGACTCTGAAATTGTATTAGCACTAAAATCTGCAGGTGCAATTATATTGGGTAAAACTCATACAACTGAGTTTGCTTTTTACGATCCTTCACCTGCTAGAAATCCTTATAACAGGGAACATACACCCGGTGGGTCCAGCAGTGGATCGGGGTCATCAGTTGCCAGTGGAACAGTGCCTTTGTCAATAGGAACTCAAACCATGGCTTCTGTAAATAGACCTGCAATTTATTGTGGAATTGCTGCATTTAAACCAACAAATGGAAGTTTATCAACTTATGGAATATCTCCTTTAGCACCCACATTTGACACACCAGGTTTTTATGGTTGGTCAATCACAGACGCATCCCATGCTTATGATTCAGTGTCTTTAAATTTTTCTACCAAGGAAAATACTGATTTTTCTGATGTGAACATAATTATTATTAATGACGATTTAACAAATGACATGACCTCATGCGTTTCAGACCAAATTAAAAATACCAAAAATGCATTTCAGGATCTTGGCTATAAAATAGAAAATATTAAATCACCAGTTCCTTTAAATGATTTAATAAAACTTCATTGGGATATAATGATTTATGAAACTGGAAAGAATTTGGAGTTTTTATTGGCTCATCCGAAAGAACTTATTGGTAAAAGATTATTAGAAATAATCAATCAAGGATTGAGAATAAAGAAAGAAGATTATATTAGTTTCAGATCAGAATTAATAAAGCAAACATATAATTTTTTCTCTAAATTTGATAAGAAAAGTATTTTTATTTTTCCAGCCATTCCTGACTCAGCTCCAATTGGCTTAGAAAGTACTGGTCAACCCAAATATATTGCGCCTTGGACTGCTTTATCTGGACCAATAGTTAGTTGTTCGACAGGTATTGATAAAAAGAATATGCCAGTTGGTATTTTATTATGTGCCCATCCAAAATCAGATTTTTTCTTATCTAATTTCTGTAAACAATTAGCTAATAAATCAAGTTTTTTTGCTGGATTAAATACGTAGCTTATTTCCAATAATAATGTAAACGAGCTTGTCTTTGTTTTATCATTACTAATTTTAAATTAAGAAAATTTTTGAAATAAAAAAGCTTTTTTAAATTTCTTTGACAAAAGTTTTTTTTATTAATAACGATCTAGTTATGAACCATTGGTAGGGATACCCAGAGGTGAACCGGGAAGCCTTGCGGCACTGGTTTTTAAGTTACTTGATTACACTTATGTATAATCAACATAGTCAAGTAATTCTAGGTATTCCCTTAATTACAAATCAATTAATATTATCTATTGTAAACATAATCAAGTCAGTTTGGTATATTTTCGTACCATTTCCGTGACAATTATGGAAAGTCAAAATGAAAACATTATTAATTTTTTTAACAATAATTCTGTTTGATTTGGGAGCATAATTAGGACAAAAATTCAATGAAGTATTTCTATGTATCCGTGATACTTTAAAGATCAAACAACACTAAATTAAATTCACACTCACAATCCAAAAAAATCAATACCTAATTTTTTTTGCATAAATTGCAACTTAGTGATTTTAAAACATTTACTTTTGTCACTTTTGTTGGTTTGTGCGTGGCATAGATGTTGCATTTGAAATGATATTTAAGAATTTAGAAGTTATGTGCAATGTTTTTAAACAAGCCTGTAGAAAATAGTGATACCAAAAATCCACTTCAGAAGGCAATCATACAATTAGCGAATCTTTATAATAGAAAGCAATTTTCAGCTGTAATTGAGCAGTCATACACTCTTACTAACAAATATCCAGAGATATTTGTTGTTTGGATTATACTTGGAGCATCTCACGCTAAAATAGGAAATCTTGATAGAGCTATTAAATCATATCAACATGCACTCTCACTCAATCCCAATTACGCAGAGGGTTATAATAATTTGGGTGTTGTGTTAAAAGATAAAGGTAACATCAATAAGGCTATTGAGGCTTACCAAAAAGCACTCTCGATTAAGCCTGACTATCCTGAAGCTTACAGCAACATGGGTAATGTTTTAAAAGATAAAGATAAAATCGATGAAGCTATTAAAGCATATAAAAAAGCACTTTCACTTAAACCTGACTATCCTGAAGCTTACAGCAACATGGGTAATGCTCTCCAAGTAACAGGCAAGCTAGAGGAAGCGATTGAGGCTTACGAAAAAGCACTTTCACTCAAACCAAATTATGTAAAAGTGTACTTAAATATGGGCGCTGCCTTTAAAGGCCAAGGTAAACTAGAGAAAGCCATTGAGGCTTACAACAAGGCACTTTCAATCATACCAAATTATGCGGAGGCCTATCTTAGCCTAGCCATTGCTCATAAAGATCAAGGTAATGTCGAGGATGCAATTGAGGCTTGTAATAGATCTATTTCAATCAAACCTAATTATTCAGATGCCCATTATACTTTAGGTATGATACTTCAAGAATTAGGAAAATTTAATAAATCTGAAGCAAGCTTTAGAAAAGTGATATTATTGAACCCTAATCACGCTGAAGCTTATGCTAATCTAGCCGGCATACTTAAAAATTTTAAAATGTTTGAAGAAGCTGAAACTAATTATAAACAAGCGATTGCATTAAAACCTAACTATTTTAAATTCCACTACAACCTAGGACTTGCGCTTAAAGAATTTGGTAGATTTGAAGAAGCTGAAGCATGTTTTAAAAAAGCCATAATATTAAAGCCTGACTATGGAGAAGCAAAACACCTTCTTGCTTCATTGGTTGGAGAAACAACCTCAACTGCACCTCGTGATTACGTCGAAAATTTATTTGATAAGTATGCTACCAAGTTCGAAGAATCTTTAGTTAAAAAACTTGGATATAAAATTCCAAATCTTATCGCCAAAATAATTATTAAAGATTGTAAATCTGAATTATTAGGTTCAGTAACTGATTTGGGATGTGGTACTGGCTTGTTTGGTAAAGAAATTAATCATCTTTGTAAACGTTTAGAAGGTGTAGATATATCACAAAATATGATCGAAAAAGCAAAAGAAAAAAATATCTACAATAATTTAATTAAGCAAGATATTTTAGAGTACCTATCATTTGCAAATTTAAAATTTAATTATTTTGTTTTAATAGATGTATTTATTTATATTGGAGATTTATCTGAAGTATTTTCGCTAATAAAATCTCGCAATCAAATTAGTGGAAAGTTAGTTTTTTCAACAGAAGATTATGATGGGAATGGTTATTTTTTAGAGCAATCTGGTCGTTATTCCCACTCAAAAAAATATATCGAGAATTTATGTAAAATATATGATTATGAAATACAGCATTTTGAAAATCAACCCTTACGAATAGAAAAAAATCAATATATTAAAGGCGGTTTATATATATTAAATTTTTAAATTGTATTAATGAAATGATGTAGTTTATTTTTATTAATTTAAATAAAACAAAGATTTATTTGATGTCGTTAAGTATATTTAAAATGTGACTTTATTTGTACCATGGGTATCTCTTAAAAATAATACAAGAATATGATGCATATAGTGTTATCAAATACTCAATTTCGTACCATTTTCGTACCACGTTTGGATAAATTAAAAATGTTGGTTGGATCAAAAATTACGAATAATCTTACAAAATCGTTATCTACCCAAATTTATGAAGTTTGGTAGGGATACCCGGAATCGAACCGGGAAGCCTTTCGGCACTGGTTTTTGAGACCAGCGTGTTTACCTATTTCACCATATCCCCATTATTTTTAATTATAAGTGTACTTGAATAAATAATATATATATCAATGTTAGAAAATTAAAAGATATAAATCAGATGTATTAACTATGATTTTTAACAACTGTAAAAATATAATAAATAATTTAATTGAAAAAGCTAAAACGAATGCTATTAAGCCATTGGCAGACAAAGTCCTAGGCTTTATTTCAATGATTGAGTCAATTATTTTCCCCCTTCCAGTTGATCCATTCTTGGCGGGATTGACCCTGGCGGCTCCAAGAAAAGCTTTTAAATTTGCACTTGTTTGTACCATTGGATCAGTAATAGGGGGTGTCTTTGGATGGTTATTAGGTTATTTGATTGGACCATCTATTGAAAATTTATTTTTATATTTTCCTTGGTTTACCGAAGGAAAATTTAATGCTGTCAAATTTGCTTACCAAGAAAACGGAATGTTAATTATTTTCTTGGGAGCTTTTACACCACTTCCGTATAAAATTATAACAATTACCAGTGGAATTGTAGAGGTTAATATAATTGCATTTATATTAATGTCTATTTTAGGAAGAGGTATTCGTTTTTTCATAGTTGCTTATTTGGTTAAATTTTTTGGTAAACCAGCATTATTATTTTTGCAAAAACATTTTCTGATTTCGTCTAGTGTTTTAGGAATAGCAATTATAATTTTTTCGATTTATATTTTGTAAATGTTATTAAACAAAATTTTTAAAATATCTTTTTTAATATCTTCTGTAATGCTTTTATCCGCTTTTTATTTGGAATATTTTCATGACGCATTTCCATGCGACTTATGCATCACTCAAAGGTGGTTTCACGCCTTAATAATCTGTTACAGTTTAATTGCAATTTTAATTTTAGAAAAAAATTTTATAACAGATAAATTAATTTTAATAGGTCTATCTCTAACTTGGATTGCAAGTTCAATTGCCGGATTATACCATTATGGTATCGAGATGAATTTCTGGAGCGGACCAGATGGATGTTCTTCAAGTATTGATTTTTCAAAAGATCTACTTAAATATTTATTAAACAAGTCACCTATCAAATGTGATGAGGTAATGTTCAATATATTTGGATTGTCTTTAGCTGGTTGGAATGCACTAATGTCATTTGTTATGTTTATGATAGTATGTGTTTTTTTAATGAATAAAAGGTTTATAAAAGTATGAAAAAAAGTATTAGTAAACATCAGATTGATTCTATTTTGAGAGTTGATCACGCTGGGGAAACAGCAGCAGCTAAGATATACGATGGACAGTTAGCTATTTTAAAAAACACTCCTGTTGGCCCTACTATTCAACATATGAAGGATCAAGAACAAGAACACCTAGACACATTTAATGATCTACTCGTGGAAAATGATACCAGACCGACTGCTCTTCTTCCTCTTTGGAATGTTATGGGTTTTGGACTCGGCGTTGCGAGTGCTATAATGGGAGAAAAAGCTGCTATGGCTTGCACAATAGCCGTGGAAGAAGTCATTGGAGAACATTATGCAAAACAGGCAGATATTCTAGACGAAAAACATAAAAAACTTAAATCAACATTAATGAAATTTAGAGATGATGAACTTGACCATCTTGAAACTGGAGTTGAGCATGATGGCGAAAATACACCTGGATTTGATGTAATGAAAACTATAGTTCAGCTAGGTTGTAGAACTGCTATAAAAATTTCAGAGAAAATATAAAGATTAAAGTTTATTCAATTATGACTTTCTAATTCTGTATCCCAATATAAAAAATCACGCCAAGATTCGTGTAAATAGTTTGGTGGAAAATACCTACCATTTTTTTTTAGTAAACTTGTTGATGGTGCTTCAGGCTTAATAATAGGAAACATGTTAATTTCCTTGGATCGCTTGCTACCTTTTTTAAAATTACAGGGGCGACAAGCAGCTACAACATTATTCCAATTAGTTCTTCCACCTAGAGACCTTGGTATTACGTGATCAAAAGTTAAATCGTGTGATTGTTTAACTGCTCCACAATATTGACAGGAAAATCTATCTCTTAGGAAAACATTAAATCTTGTAAAAACAGGAGATTTCTGATTCTTAACGTATTCTTTTAAAGAAATAACACTTGGTACTTTAATTGAAAATCCAGGAGACCTTACAACTTCGTCATATTCGGAAACAATATTTACTCTATCAAGAAATACGGCTTTTATTGTATCCTGCCATGACCAAAGTGATAGTGGAAAATAACTCAACGGTTGGTAATCAGCGTTGAGAACTAATGTAGGTGAAAAGGAATACGCAGTCATTGAACTCTAATTAAATAATGTTAATACAATTTAGAGTATCAATATTAAAAATTTATTAAATAAAAAAATTTGGATTTTAATTAATTTATTTGTTTTAACAACTCCATTCCTCGGCTTATACCTTCAGGATCTATTCCATGCCCAAGTTTAGGTCTTAAGAATGTTTGAACATTAAAACCAATGTCGTCTAAAAGTGATTTTGATTTTTGTAATGAATGGAATGGTACGACTTCATCTTGTTCCCCATGAACTAACAAAATGGGGGTATCTGAAAATTTATGTTTACCATTAATTATCTGAAAGCTAGCAGCCTCAATATTTTCGTCTCTTAAGGCACCGGAATATCCTATAATAGCTCCAAGTTTAAACTTACTTAACAACAAGCATTGCATACTCATCATTGCTCCTTGTGAAAATCCTATTAGAACTACATGTTTAAAAGTAAGATTAAGATCTCCTGCCTCTTTTTTAATTAAATTTAGTAAACTATCTGAGGCCTTAATTGCACCATCAGGAATTTCTTCAATCGGAAACCATTGTCTTCCGTGAGGAGACATCGCACAAGGATCAGGTGCATCAGGCGAAATAAAAGTAGCGTTTGGCAAAGCCATTGCAAATGGATTTGCTAAATCAATTAAATCTTTCCCATCAGCTCCATATCCATGAAGAAAAACAACTAAATGACTAGAAAGGCCTCCTGCTGCAGGTTTATGTCTATATATTTTACCATTATCACTCATACTAAATTCCACAAATTAGTTATCTATAAATTTACATTATATGCTCTTAGGAAAAAATTTTTCTAAATTTCCAAAATAATGTGTTATATTACTTCTCTTGAAATTTTAAAACTAAATTTTGCTTTATGAACGAAAAAATTGAAAATCAAAATAAACTAATTGATCCTTTTGGTAGAGATGTAAATTATTTACGAGTATCAGTTACTGATAGGTGTGACTTCAGATGTACATACTGCATGGCTGAAGATATGCAATTTCTTCCAAAAAAAGATATTTTGAGTCTTGAAGAAATTGAAGAAGTTTGTAGAACTTTTATGAAACTTGGAACAAGGAAAATTAGATTAACGGGAGGTGAACCTTTAGTTAGAAAAGGTATTATGCAAGTAATTAATAATTTAGGTAAAGAGGTTGGCACCTTACTCGATGAATTAACAATTACAACAAACGGTAGTCAGCTGGAATCAAAAGCTGAAGAATTATACAAGGCTGGTGTTAGACGTATTAATGTATCTTTAGATCATTTAGACCCAATAAAATTTAAAGAAATAACAAGATGGGGAGATCTTAAGAAAGTTAAGAAAGGATTAAAAAAAGCCCGTGAAGTTGGGCTAAAAATCAAGATAAACACTGTAGCAATCAGCAATTTTAATCAATATCACCTTTCCGAAATACTTAAATGGTGTGGTAAAGAAAATTTTGACATGACTATAATTGAAGTTATGCCAATGGGCGACATCGGTGGAGATACAAGATATGGACAATACTTACCTTTATCACAAGTCAGAACCAATTTAGAAAAAGAATTCACTCTAAAAGACCTTCAAGAAAGAACAAGCGGCCCAGCAAGATATGTGTCAGTTAAAGAAACAAGTAACAAGCTTGGTTTTATAACACCATTAACTCATAATTTTTGCGAAAGTTGTAATAGGGTAAGGCTTACTTGCACTGGAATCTTATATATGTGCTTAGGACAGGATGATAATGCCGATTTAAAAACTGTTCTAAGAGAAGAAGGATCTACTGCTCTAGAAGAAGCGATAAGAATGGCAATAGGAAGAAAACCAAAAGGACATGACTTTGAGATTTCGCGTCAATCTCCAAACATATCTGTCAAACGACACATGTCACTTACAGGGGGCTGATCACTATCTCGTTTTAATCCCATCAGGTTTGATTATAATTATACTCATAAACAAGATAAGAATTGGAATTGATGTATAAAACATCATTATTTCCCAGCCAAGAGTGCTGTGAAGTGCACCTGCTAAAAATGATCCTGTAGCTACAAAAACAAAAATAATAAAATCAGTTACGCCTTGAACCTTCGCCCTTTCTTCTGGAAGTGCAGATTTTGCAATAATATCACTACCTCCAACATAAAGAAAATTCCAACCTAAACCACATAAGAATAAAGCTATCCAAAAATGTTCAATTGTCTGGCCAATAATTGTAAAAGAGATAGAAAAAGCATAAAGAAATAATCCTATCATCATTACGTTACGGTTACCAAGTGAGTTAATAATTGTACCAGTAAAAAAGGAGGGTGCAAACATAGCAATAACGTGCCATTGAATCACAGTTGCACTAGCGCTATCACCTAATTTACATACATTTACAATTTGTAATGGAGTTGCTGTCATAACAAAACTCATAAGGGAATAACCAACAGCAGCTGCTAAAATAGCTATTACAAGATTTTTCTGAAATAAAACATCACTTAAAGGCCTATTTATTTTTTTGGATCGAATTGGTTTTTTTATGTTTATGAAAATTAAAATTAGAAAATTTATTATTTGTATTATTCCTGCAAATAAGTATGTAGCTAAATAGATATAATCAGGGAAAAAATCAAAAGAGTATCTAGAAACTTCAGGACCTAAAATAGCCGCGATGAGTCCACCAGCCAAAACTAATGATATAGCTTTACTTTTTAAACTAATTGAAACATTGTCAGCAGCAGCATAACGATAAAACTGCTGGTTTGCTTGCGAAAAACCCAACAATATCGAACCAAGAATAAATAAAGAAAAGAGTTTGTAATAGATTGCACAAGCTATGACTAAACATCCAACAAAAGCTGACATAGCACCTACAAGAAACATAGGCCTTCTTCCAAATTTGCCCATCAATAAAGAGACTGGAATTAGCGTTAATGCTATTGTTAAAAATTGAAGAGATAAAGGAATAGTTGCGTAAGATGAATGAGAAGCAAGAATAGCACCAACTAATCCAGTGTTTATCATGTTAATATTTGTAGTAGTAACAGACAGACCCTGAGCAAGTGACAGTATTAAAGTATTTCTCTTCTCAAGTTCCAACTACTTGTTGTCTTTACACAGAGATAATATTAAATTCATTACACAATCATTCTTTTAAATTATGGAGATAGATTTGAATATGTATTCTGGCCCCGGCCCAAAGAATCTTATAACAGATGTTATTGGAGTTCAAGTGGGTCACGCGCAAGATAAAAAAATTGGCACTGGAGTAACTGTGATTTCAGGAAATAACCCATTCTCAGCATCCGTGGATGTGAGGGGTGGTGGCCCAGGAACAAGAGAAACTGACATGCTAAGTTTGGAAAATTCGATAGGTCGCGCTGATGCTATTGTTCTCTCTGGTGGATCAGCATACGGGCTAGATGCGTGTTCTGAAATTCAAGATTTGTTGAGAGGAGACCAAAAAGGATATCAATTAGGCAAAGCAATTATACCGCTAGTACCGGGAGCTGTAATTTTTGACCTTAATATTAACGATAACCCTCATGTAAATGAATTAGGTAAAAGGTCTCCATGGAGAATTTTAGCAAATAAAGCATATAAGTCAGTTAACAGCGATTTATTATTAGGTTCTTATGGTGCAGGTTGTGGTGCAACCACAGCAACATTAAAAGGAGGACAAGGATCATCCTCATGGACTCAAGAGTTTTCTAATGGAAAGGCATATACAGTTGGAGCTATTGTAATAAATAATGCAGTTGGGACCCCATTACTTAATGATGGGCCTCATTTTTTATCAGGTCACCTGGAGTTGGATAAAGAGTTTGGTGGATATGGGCCATCTAATAAAAGGTGTGATAATATATTAAGAGCAAAAAGGATACCTCCATCACTTGGAGTAGCAGATACCTTGAATAATATTTCAAGTAATACAGTTATCGGTGTTGTAGCTACAGATGCACCCTTAACTCGTTCAAACTTAAAAAGAATAGCTATTATGGCTCATGACGGTATAGCAAAATCCTTAAGCCCTGCTCACACACCCATGGATGGAGACACAATTTTTTCTATTTCAACTAATCAAGACCGCAAAGAACAAGTTTTAGAAAATGTAGACATCTTAGCTCTTGGTTCTAGGGCAAGTGATTGTGTTGCAAGAGCTTGCAATAGAGCAGTATACGAAGCAACTTCCATAGGCAACTCAAAGCCAGGATGGAAAAGTTTATTCTCCTAAAAAAATTTTATAGATTTTAACTCTTGAGGTTTAAAGCTTCTGCTTTCTTTTTCAAACGCCAATAAAACAGAGAGGCAAAAGGTAAGCTGAAAATATAAACCAAAACCAATATTATAAATCCTTTTATAGGATTACTAATAATTGCATTACTAAGCAGAGCTAGGATTATCAGCATAGGAATGACGAATGATTTTGGAATTTGGAATACCTTACCTGAAAAAGTGGGTAAATTGCTTACCATAGCCATTGAAATGAAACCAATCCATAATGCAATATTTTCAAAAGATTTTAAATCTTGTGATTCTAGATACCCATCTATAGCAATCGGAAATAGCATTAAAAATGCTGCAGCAGGAGTGGGGACACCATTAAAATAATTTTTAGCGTAGCTAGGTCTTTCAGATAATTCTGAATTAAATCTTGCAAGTCTAAGTGCAGAACAAATCACATACAGAACTATTATTATCCAAAATAGATTACCCTGTGGTTTGTCCATCCACAAATATACTGCAAATGCAGGAACAGCACCAAAAACAACAAAATCAGATAGAGAATCAAGATGCATACCAAATTCACTAGTAGATTTTAATAATCGAGCTACTCTTCCATCCAACATATCAAAAACAGAAGCAATTATGATCATTATAATAACATTATCCCAATTATTAAAAAGAGCTTGATACATAGCTTGCAAACCAAAGATTAAAGCACATATGGTAAGAAAGTTCGGAAGCATCCAGACAACCGAAAAACGTCTAGGTCTAGATTGAAAAGCTTTTTTGGCTAATTTAATACCCTTACTTTTCATCTAGATGTTCCTTAACTCTTTTAGTAGATTTAGTAAAATCACCAATTATTGTTTCACCTGCAATCATTTTTTGTCCCTGTAAAACCATTACTGCAACATCGGATGGAAAGTAAATATCAACTCTACTTCCAAATCTGATAAGACCAAATATCTCTCCTGCTTTTAAAGACGAACCTATATCAACATCACAGATGATTCTTCTTGCAACTAACCCTGCAATTTGGACGAAGGCTATTTTTTTACCATTTTCTGTATCCATTCCTAGTATCAGTCTTTCATTTTCAGTAGAGGCTTTGTCTAAACTGGCATTAAAAAAAGAACCTGGAATATAATTTTTATATGTAATTTGTCCTAGCATTGGGGATCTATTTACATGAACATCAAAAACATTCATGAAAACACATACCCTAGTCCAGTCCCCTACAGGTAAACCAATTTCTTCACTTGGATTTATTTTAGATATTTCTATTACTTTACCATCAGCAGGAGATATTATAAGATTATTCTTATTTACTCCTGACAAAACTGGGGTAACTCGAGAAGGATTCCTAAAAAAATAAA
>CABXSI010000022.1 GCA_902514865.1 uncultured SAR116 cluster alpha proteobacterium | reverse complement strand
GAATAGAAAACTGACAGAAAAAAAATTTACTGATTGGTGGAATGACGGAGAGAATAAATTTTCAAAATTTATATATATATTTGTTAGTTGGTGGGATAATGGTAAAAACAAGTTTTTAAAAGCAATTTATTTTTCTATATTTTTACATTTTTTATTTGGTGCTTTTTGGTTGCTTAGTCTTGGCATAGAGTACATATTTTAATAATAATTTTTTTAAAAAGGACATAAATTGAAAAAAAACGGAAAACCGCATCCCTATATTTTTAAATGGTATGCTAGTGCATACATTATTTTAGCAATTATTGTAACTTATCTAGAATATGATAACTGGTTTAGTTAAAATAATAATGTGTAACCTTTCTTATTTGCAAAGCTACACACATCAATGAATATTTATCAAAAATGATATTATTAGAAGTGTTTATATCTAATTAATTAAAAAAAATCTAAAATCTTTAAGTAAGGATTATACAGATTCTAGTTTAACTTTAATGCAATTCTTACTAATAATTGCTGGGTAATTTATTACGTTTAACAACTCATTTTCCATTTCATTTATTCTTTTATTACATTTAGCTTCTGTTGAATAATAACCTTTAGTATCCTCAATCCCAAAACATTCTTTTTCGTGGTGGATTAAGTTCATTGGCGAACATACTAACATAATTGCAAAAAACATATTTATTCTCCATGATCATCCCCCATAGCTATAATCATATTGAACAAAATTTGAAGTATCTCAAAGTTTTTTCAATCCGAATTGTGTTTATGTAATTTATTTATGCAGAAACTATTTTTGTTATTAAATATTAATCAATTTATATGAATATTTCATAATTTAACGACATATTTTAGCTTTAAATCCAGACATATATCTGTCAACTACAATATCTTTAACAATAATGATACATTATAATGAGTTATTTAATAAAACTATGTTTTTGTATGATACAATATATTATACGTTAGCCTTTGGACTCTTTTTTAATTTTTTCTTCTAGATGACCTATCATAATTCTTCTCATATATTGAGCTCTGGCCAAATCTGTGAAGGAGTATTCACGAATATCATCTTGACCAACTCTGATAGAAAAATTATAAAATGCTCCAGTTTTTTTTATGCTAGACGCGCTACCCGCAGCAATTTTACTTGTATTAACCAAGGTTCCAAATTTTGTTTCAATTATATTTGTCATTTTACACCCCCAAAGTATAAATAGATAACATTAGTATGAACTAATATCTTTGAAAAAGTCAAAAAAATAATTTTAATTGTTATGCTTTAAAGGTTAACAGTACTTATACATAAAATGGGACCTTTCGCTTGTATATTGCCTTACGTGAGTACTCCATCGACCCTTTTCTACGGCTACAGACCATTCACTACTGCTAACTACGTCTGGATTTTCTATTTCATACATTGCTACAAACTTTTGATTTGGAGCATCCATTGACTTAGTTTTACCTCCAATAGAGAACATAAAAGGAATGCCTTTACCTCTTGTGACTTTATTAACTCCTGTTACTTCCAATAAATAAGGTATGTGTTCCTTGTCGTATACTTCATTAAACAGGCTTTCAAATTCAGACTTTACATTCATAGAAACTATAAAAATATATTTCGATTTAGACATATTTTTTCTCCTTTGAAGTTGTTTTGCAGACTTTATTAATAATTCTTTTTCTTTTTTCTTTAGCCTTTTTACTTCTATTTCTCTTTTACTAGCGCTACTTCTATTTGAAAAATCTTCTTTATAAATCAATTCGACAGGTAATTTTCCTCTAAGATATTTGGAGCCATTTCCTGACAGATGTGCTTTAATTCGTTTGTCTAAATTGTTGGTTATGCCCGTGTAGATTGAATTATCTCGACATCTTAACATATAAACAAACCATATCATTTATATTTCACTATTGTTTTCTTTTGTCAGATCAATAAAAATATTTTCAAGACTAATATCTTTAGTAGATAAATCTATTATATCCAACTTTGATTTATATAAGGTTTCAATAACTTTTTTCATAGATATTTTATTAGGATTAAAGTGTAATTGTAATTTATTTTCATGAATTATTATTTGTCCAATATTTTTAAGAAAATCTTTATTTTTTGTTGAAATCTTATTTTTACTTAATGTGATATTAATAATTTTTTTGTTTGATTTTGTAAGAAGAGAATTTGTAGTTTCATTTGCAATAATTTCACCTTTACTCACAATAGCTATGTGGTCACATAAATTTTCTGCCTCTTCTAGATAGTGCGTAGTTAATATTATAGTAACACCTTGTTCATTCAATTTTTTAAAATATTTCCATAATTTTTGTCTTAATTCTACGTCAACCCCTGCAGTAGGCTCGTCTAGTATAACAATTGGGGGTGAATGTACCATTGCTTTAGCCACCAATAATCTTCTTCTCATTCCACCAGATAATGTTCGACTATAACTCTTAGCTTTATTACTTAAATCCATTAACTTTAATAATTCATCTGTCCTCCAATATTTTTTTGGAACATTAAACATACCAGAATGTAAATTTAAAGTTTCTTGAGGAGTAAAAAAAGCATCAACATTTAACTCTTGTGGAACAACACCTATTGCTAGTTTGGATTGTTTTCTATGTTTATCAATATCATAACCCCATACAATTACCTTTCCAGAACTTTTAATTACCGCTCCAGAAATAATATTTATCAAAGTTGATTTACCTGCACCATTAGGGCCCAAAAGACCAAAAATACTGCCAGCTGGAATATTTAAAGATACATTGTTTAATGCAATATTTTTTGTATCTCCATCATAGAATTTATTAAGATTTTTAATTTCTAAGGCTAATTTATTATCTGGAATTTCCCAATAATTTTTATTCATTTATAATCTTTCTAATGATTTTTCTCACATTAAAAAAAAATATCAGATCTTTATGATTTAATGACAATTACATCAATTTATCTATAATATAATATCAACATAATAACTGTAATTTTTTTTTAAAATAATCTTGAATGAGCGATAATTTAAAACATACTAAAAGACCAGATATAAAAATCAATGACTCAAATAATTTAATATTAGTTGATGGTTCAGGGTATATTTTTAGAGCGTTTTATGGGTTACCCTCTATGACAAATGAAAATGGGGTGCCTGTGAATGCAGTGTTTGGTTATACCAAAATGTTACTCAAGCTGATTGATGATTTTAAACCAATGTACGTAGCTGTTATATTTGACGTTGCAAGAAAAACATTCAGGAATGATCTTTACGATTTATATAAAGCTAATCGATCTGATCCTCCGGAAGAACTAATACCCCAATTTTCAATAATTAGAGAAGCAACTAATGCTATTGGCTTACCTGTCGTTGAAATGGAAGGTTTTGAAGCTGATGATTTAATAGCAACATATTCAAACATGGCCCAAAAAACAAATAAAAAGGTAATTATAATTTCAAGTGACAAAGATCTCATGCAATTAGTGGATGATAACACCATTTTATTTGATCCCATGAAACAACATTGGATTGATGATGAGCAAGTTTTTGAAAAATTTGGTGTTTACCCAAGTAAAGTGATAGATGTTCAATCACTTGCAGGTGATAGTAGTGACAATATACCTGGCGTTCCTGGAATTGGTGTTAAAACAGCTGCGGAGTTAATAAATCAATATGGTGATTTAGAACAACTGTTAGCAAGAGCAATTGAAATAAAACAAAATAAAAGAAGAGAAAATTTATTAGAATTTGCTGATCAAGCAAGATTGTCTAGATCATTAGTTACCTTAAAAAAAGATGTACCCATTAAGTCAAAAATTGATGAGTTCAAAATAAATTCTACTCTAGAACTTAACAAATTAATCCCTTTTTTAAAAGCGCACGGATTTAAAAGTCTATTAAACAAATATGAAAATCTTGAGAAAGAAGAAATCAAAGAAGAGCCAAAAGTTTCAAATATAAATATTATCAAACACGATAAGGAATTTAAATCTATTTCAAAAAATTATTATTTAATAGAAAATTTATCAGATTTAAAGCTTTTTATAGATAGATGTTATGATAAATATACTATCGCCGTGGATTGTGAAACAGACTCTTTAAATGCTAAAAATGCTAACTTAGTTGGTTTATCATTATCTTTTGAAGAAGGTGAGGCTTGTTATATACCCCTTAGACATGGAATAAATTTGGGAAACAACCAGTCGGGTTTTATTTTTGACGATGTAAAATCATTTAAACAAATTCCATTTGATGATGCAATTTGCTTAATTAAGCCGCTTCTCGAAGATAATTCAATCTTAAAAATTGGCCACAACATTAAATATGACGCATTAGTTATGAAACAAGAACATAATGGTAATATTAACGTAAATCCTGTTGGTGATACTATGTGTATTTCATATGTGGTAGATCCAGGAAGAGTAGATAGTCACAAATTAGATGCTTTAGCATTACGTGAATTGAACCATGAAACCATCAAATATGAAGATATTTGTGGAAAGGGAAAAAATAAAATCTTATTTAATCAATTATCTCCTTTAGATGCTCTAAATTACGCAGCTGAAGATGCTGACATAACTTTATCAATTTATAATAGAGTTTTACCAAGAATAATTAATGACAAAAAATTTTCAGTTTATAAAAGATTAGAAAACCCATTGATAAACGTATTATTAAAAATGGAGAATACAGGGATTATCATTAATCCTAAAAAACTAAATGAAATTTCTAAAAACTTATCAAGTCAGATCGATAATTTGGAAGATCAAATTTTCAAAATGAGTGAAACTAATTTCAATATAGGTTCTCCTAAACAGTTAGGTGAAATTTTATTTGATAAAATGAAAATTGAAGGTGGCAAACGTTCAAAAAATGGCTCTTGGCAAACAAGTGTTGAGATATTAGAAAAGATTTCTGATATGGGATACGAAATTGGAGAAGTTATTTTAAATTGGAGACATTTTTCTAAACTTAAAAGTACTTACACGGATGCATTAGTTGAACAAATAAACTCTAAAACTGGTAGAGTTCACACTAATTATTCTATGGTTGGAGCAAGCACAGGAAGACTATCTTCTTCCAATCCAAATTTACAAAATATACCAATTAGAACTGAAGAAGGGAGGTTAATTAGAACAGCTTTTGAGCCAAAGGACGGCTATAAACTAGTTTCAATGGATTATTCTCAAATTGAATTAAGGTTGATTGCTCATATTGCAGATGAAAATAAGATGTTGGATGCGTTTAATGATAATTTAGATATTCATGCAGATACTGCTTCTAAGGTGTTTGGTATACCGATAAAAGATATGACTTCAGAGTTCAGAAGAAAGGCAAAGGCAATTAATTTTGGAATTATCTATGGTATTTCAGCATATGGTCTTGCAAAGCAGTTGAAATGTTCTGCAAATGAAGCAAAGGATTTTATTAATTCATACTTTTATAGGTTTCCTAGAATTAGAGATTATATGGAAGAAATCAAGTCTAATTTAGATAGTGATGGGTATGTAGAAACTTTATTTAATAGACGCATTTATATTAGTGATAGTAATTCTAAAAACCAAAAGCTGAGAGGGTTTGCAGAAAGGCAAGCTATTAATGCTCCTATTCAAGGTACTGCAGCAGACATTATTAAATTTGCAATGATTAAAATTCATAAAAAGTTGTTAATTAAAAAAGATATTTCTATGCTGATGCAGGTCCATGATGAGTTAGTATTTGAAATTAGTGATAAAAAAATTGAAGAATTTACAAACGTTATTTTACCTATAATGGAAACAGCTAATTTACCAATGGTACCTTTGAAAGTTAACTTAAAAGTAGATGTTGGTGTTGGAAATAATTGGGCTGAAGCTCATTGACGATGTTATTTAACATAAATTAACTTAATTTAGCCTTGAATAAACCTAAATTTTTTCATCAAATAATAATAAATAATTAATTATTATTTTTAAATATAGGTGAAATAATGAGTGAAAAAATAATTCTTGTAGATGACGATAGTAATATTTTAACTTCTGTTTCCCTTGCCTTAAGTGCAGAAGGTTGGTCTGTTGAAACTTATAATGATAGTGAACAAGGACTTATCGCATTACAGAGAAACTCTGCAGATATTGCTGTTTTAGATATTAAAATGCCAAAAATGGATGGTATGGAACTTTTAAAACGGCTAAGGGCTTCTAATGATGTACCTGTCATTTTTTTAACTAGCAAAGATGATGAAATTGACGAAGCAATTGGTCTTAGAATGGGTGCTGATGATTATATAACTAAGCCATTTTCGCAAAAACTATTAATAGAAAGAATAAGAGCAGTTCTTAGAAGGACTTTATTTAAAAATTCAGATTCGTCAGATAAAATGATCCAAAGAAATAATTTGTCCCTTGACCCAGACAGGCATCTTTGCAAGTGGAAAGGAGAAGAGATAAGACTGACTGTTACAGAATTTTTAATACTATATACATTGGCACTTAGACCAGGATTAGTAAAAAACAGAGATCAACTCATAGACACAGCATATGGAGAAACTATATACGTAGACGATAGAACTATTGATAGTCATATAAAGAGAATGAGGCGAAAATTTAGAGTTTATGATAAAGATTTTGATTGTATCGAGACTTTGTACGGCGTTGGGTATAGGTATAGAGATGTTTAAAAATTGAGAAAGCTTTTTAGAATTATAAAAAGATTATATTTCCCTCTCAAAATGAGGATTTTATTTATAATTTTGTTACCAGTTTTATTATACCCAATTATTATAATTTACTTTAATAAATATCAAGACATTTTAATTAAATCTGAGTTTGCAGCTATAGAAAGACAAGGCCTTACTCTCACAAAAGCACTTGCTTTGGCAGAAAATCAATATGGCCTTATCCAAAATAATCAAATCTCTAGTCCTGCGTTACAAAGTCTAATTCCTAAAGTTAATTATGGATCTAACATAAGAGCAAGACTTTTTAATACATATGGAAATTTAATAGCCGACACAAAAGCAAGCATGAAATATAGTCCATTTGTTAAAGTAAGCCCTTTACCATCAGTAGATAAGGAGTTTTCTTTCAAAACTTATTTTGCTGACTTTGTATTTTTATTTTCAAATATTATATCAAAACCATTAAATCTCCCATTATATGTTGATAATAGAAAATTTTCATTTGAAGATTTTCCAGAAGTTATTACAGCTCTCAGAGGTAAAAATACGAAAGTACTCAGACAAGATGAAAGTGGAAATTTATTTTTATCAGTTGCAATTCCTATTAAAAATATTCGTATGGTGAGGGGTGCAGTCCTTCTATCAGTTTCCGGCGATAAAATAGAAAAAGAATTAGTGGATTTGGAAACTGAACTTTTTAAGGCATTCGGATTAATTTTACTAGCTACTATAACTCTTGCTCTTTATTTTGGAAGATCAATAACTAACCCTATAGTAAAGTTATCAAATGAGGCTGATAAAATAGCAGAAGACAAAATGATGAAAACTTTTAATTTAAGTGAATTTAGATTTAGAAAGGACGAAATAGGTAAATTAGCAAGATCATTTTTTAAAATGACTAATGAATTACAAAAAAGAATAGACCACATAGCAGAATTTGCTGCGGATGTCGCACATGAATTAAAAAATCCTATAACATCAGTGAGGTCTGCTTCAGAGACAATTAGTAAAGTAAAAAGTGCAAGTGAACAGAAAAAATTAATTAATGTTATCCAAAATGATGTTGAGAGAATTGACAGACTAATTAATGATATTTCTGCAGCTTCAAGACTAGACTCAGAATTATCTAGAATAGAAATGAAAAAAATAAATATTTCAAATCTACTTGAAACCTTAGTTGATGTAAGATCATCTACGGTTAATTGTAATATAAATTTTTTAAAGTATTCCGAAGATATGTATATTCTTGGTAATGAAAATAAGATTGCGCAGGTTTTTGATAATTTAATACAAAATGCAGTTTCTTTTTCAACTGATAAACAGATTATAAATATACGTATAGAAAAAAGTTTAGAACATATTATTATCCTAGTGGAAGACAGTGGTCCAGGATTCTCATATGGATCTTTAAATAAAGTTTTTGATAGATTTTATACAGACAGACCAAAGAATGAAAAGTTTGGCAATCATTCTGGTTTGGGTCTATCCATTTCAAAACAAATAATCCTAGCGCATGAAGGGACTATTGAAGCTTTTAATAGATTTAACCAAAAGAATGAATGTGTGGGAGGTAGTGTTAAAGTAAGTTTTCTAGAAATTTAAAACATTAAATTAAAAAGGAATGAATTCACAGTTTTCAAAAGATACTTAAGGTGCTATAGAAATATAAAATTTATTAAGGATTATTATGAAAGATTATTCAATATCAGATATTAGTCTTGCCGAATGGGGAAGAAAAGAAATATCAATTGCTGAAACAGAAATGCCTGGATTAACTGCGTGTAAAGATTTGTATGGGAAAGAACAACCACTAAAAGGAACTAGAATTGCAGGCTGTTTACATATGACTATACAAACGGCTGTATTGATTGAAACTTTGGTAAGTCTGGGAGCTACTGTGAGGTGGGCTAGTTGTAATATATTTTCAACTCAAGATCATGCAGCTTCTGCTATAGCACAACAAAATATTCCAGTTTTTGCTAAAAAGGGTGAAACCCTAAAAGAGTATTGGGAGTATGTTGATAATATATTTACATGGTCTGAAGATACTTTTGCTAATATGATTCTAGACGACGGTGGAGATGCTACACTTTACATAATTTTGGGAGCTAAAGCTGAAAGTGGAGAAAAGGTGCTTGCGTCACCAGCTAATGAAGAAGAAGAAGCGCTTAAAGCCCAAATTATGTCTAGAGTTAAATCTTCTCCAGGTTGGTTTACTAAGGTCAAAAATAGTATCAAAGGAGTAACTGAAGAAACAACGACAGGTGTTTTAAGATTATATCAAATGGCTGAAAAGGGTGATCTTCCTTTTCCAGCGATAAATGTAAATGACTCTGTAACAAAATCTAAATTTGACAATTTATATGGATGTAGAGAATCTTTAGTTGACGGTATTAGAAGGGCTACAGATGTCATGTTATCGGGTAAAGTAGCTGTAGTAGCTGGGTTTGGTGATGTTGGCAAAGGTTCAGCGGCTTCCCTTCGTCAGGGTGGTGCAAGAGTAATTGTAACAGAAATTGACCCAATTTGCGCATTACAAGCTGCAATGGAAGGTTATGAAGTGTGTTCAATGGAAGAAGCTTGTTCAAGAGGAGATATTTTCGTAACCGCTACTGGTAATAAAGATGTTATTACAGTTGATCATATGAGAGATATGAAAGATAGAGCTATAGTTTGTAACATAGGTCACTTTGATTCCGAGATTCAGGTTGAATCATTACAAAATATGAAATGGTCAGAAGTTAAGCCTCAAGTCGATGAGGTTGAGTTTCAAGACGGTAAGCGTTTGATTGTGTTAGCAAAGGGAAGATTAGTTAACTTAGGTTGTGCAACAGGTCACCCCAGTTTTGTAATGAGTGCTTCATTTACCAATCAAGTTTTAGCCCAGATTGAAATTTGGCAAAATTTTAAAAAATATGAAAATAAAGTTTACACATTACCAAGACATCTAGATGAAAAAGTTGCTACATTACATTTAGAAAAAGTAGGAGCAACTTTATCTAAATTATCAAATGAACAAGCTGATTATATTGGTGTTCCAGTTCAAGGTCCTTTCAAATCTGACAATTATAGATATTGAGAATGAAGGTATTATCAGAAATAGTTGTCAAATCTGAAAATGAAATGAAAAATATTGGTGGTTTGATATCAAAATTATTTAAAGCAAACGATCTAATTACTTTTGAAGGTGATTTAGGAGTTGGTAAGACTTTTCTTTGTAAGTCTATTATAAATACTATTACAAATATTAGAGAAGTACCAAGCCCAACATTCAATCTCGTTCAAACTTATCCTTTGAATGAGGTTATAGAAATATGGCATTGTGATTTTTATAGAATTAATAACTTTGAAGAAGTTGAAGAAATCGGTGTCTTTGAAGATTTAAAAAAAAAATTATTTTGCTAGAATGGCCGAAATTTAATTTAGAGATTAAAAATTTGGACCCTTTAAAAATTACTATTTCTTTTATTGGTGGCGATGAAAAGCAATTTTCAGAATTTAGAAAAATTTCACTATTTGGATCTGTAAATTGGTTTAATCGGATAAAAGAGCTGTCCTTAAAGTTGGATATGAGTAAATGAGTATGAATTTTGTTTTTTATGACTTGGAAACTACAGGAAGAAATTCTACTTGGGATCAAATTATTCAAGTTGCTGCAATCTTAGTTGACAAGAATTTTAATGAGATTGAAAGATTTGAAGATAGATGTCGTTTAAGATCAGGTTTGGTTCCCGAACCTGGTGCTTTATTAGTTAATAAAACATCAATAGAGATGTTAAACAATGTTAATTTGTCACATTATGGTTTAATAAAAAAGCTTCAGGAAAAATTTAAAAAATGGTCTCCAGCTATATTTATTGGATATAACACTATTTCTTTTGATGAAGAGTTTCTTAGAAAAACTTTTTTTAAATTACTCCTAGAACCATATACAACTCAATACAATGGAAATAAAAGGGCAGATGTTTTAGGAATAACAAGATCATCTAAATATTATTATCCGGAATGTTTAGAGGTTGGTATGAACGAAAAAGGGAATCAAATATTCAAACTAGATAATTTGACTGAGCTGAACAATATTACTCATAATGCACATGACGCTATGGGTGATGTAGAAGCTACTATAGAAATTACAAAAATTTTACAAAAAAAAGCTAATATAATTTGGGATTCTGCTTTGAATAACAGCACTAAAATTGATGTTGATAACTTCCTAATTAACAATAATATTGTTTGTATGGATGAATATTTTTTTGGTAAATTCAACACTCACGTAGTCACTTACTTATGCAAAAATCATTTTAATTATCCTCAGTGTTTTGATTTACTTCATGACCCTGTTGATTATTTTGATATGTCGATAAAGGATTTAAAAATTAAAATTAAACAAAGACCAAAACTAATAAGAGAAATAAAAAATAATAAAAATCCTGTATTATTGGATGCAAGCCACATTGAAAAAATACCTCTTTATAAATCTATCGGTATTGAAGTTCTTCACCAAAGAGCACAGATGATTAAAAATAACCCAGATTTTAAAAATAAAATACAGAGAATATTATTTGAAGAAACTGAGGAAAAGGAGCTTTCTAAATCTCAGATTGATATACAAGCTGAAGATAGCTTATATTTTGGAGGATTTCCAGATAACAATGATAAATCAAAAATGTTAGATTTTCATAATGCCGATTGGGAAGAAAGATTTTATATATCAAACCATTTTAAAGATCAAAGATATAAATATTTTGCTCAAAGATTAATCTATGAAGAAGCACCTTTAGTACTTCCTAAATCCGATTATGATATTATTCATAAAATTATTGCAAAACAAATTTTAAGTACTGATAATGAAAAATGGAACACAATACCAAAATCATATCATGAATTAGATACTTTTAGAGAACAGTTTGAAATTAAGGGTGATGAGGAAAAACTATTATTTTTAGAAGAGTTAGACAAGTTTCTTCAAGATCTGGAAAAAAAATATCAATAAATTACAATCAGCAAAGAAAGTTAGGAGATAAAAAAATGGCAACCAATAAAACTAATGACCAAAAATTTAAAGAAGATGTTTTAGAATCAAAAGAACCAGTTTTAGTTGATTTTTGGGCAGAATGGTGTGGTCCTTGTAAAGCTATTGGTCCGTCTCTAGAGGAATTATCTGAAGAAATGGCCACCAAACTGAAAATAGTCAAAATAAATGTTGATGAGAATCCTTCAATATCGCAAGCTTACGGTATAAGAAGTATTCCAGCTTTAATGATTTTCAAAGATGGTCAAAAAATATCTGAAAAAATGGGTGCGTTACCAAAATCAGCCCTTGAATCTTGGGTTAACGAGACGATTTAATCAATTTTTGTTTCATTAAATTTTAAAGTATTTCCTGCTAAATAAAGTGATCCAGTAATTAAAAGGGGTATATCTTTTTCAGCATATTGTAAGGCATTTTCTAAATTTTGTGCAGGAAGTACTTCTAACCCTATTTTTTTTAATTTTACAATTATTTCATTTGGAGAATATGCCGTTTCTATTTCAGGAATAGAAATAGCAAATACTTTATTAATATTATTTTTTAATATATTTACAAAATTCTTAACGTCTCTATTTTGCAACATACCAATTATTAAATTCCATTTACCTATAGATTGTTTAGTTAAGTATTGATTCAACACATATGCACTATCATCGTTATGTGCACCGTCTAAGATGGTTATGTTATTTCTATAATTTGTTATTTTACCTTGTCTTATTTGATAAACCCTTCCTGGCCAAGTCGTTTGTTTTAACGCTAATTTTGTCTTTGATAAGGACATTAATGGTAATATTTTTTTTGCAGCAGTATAAGCTGTAGATGCATTCTCATATTGATGATCACCACTTAATCCAAGAATTGTATTTGTTGAAATGTTTTCAATATCAATTATTTCATTTTTTAATTTCTTTGCGAACGCTAAAAGAGTTTCACGTGCTTTTATATTCTTTTGCTTTGCAATAATTACTGGGGTATTTTTTCTAAAAATTCCAGCCTTTTCACGCGCTATATCATCAATTTTATTTCCAAGAAACTCAATATGATCAAAACTTATTTTAGTTATTATAGTAAGTTTTTTATTTTCAAGAATATTTGTGGCATCTAATCTACCACCCAAGCCTGTTTCAAATATATTCACATCACTTGTTTGTCTTTCAAAAGCAATAATGGCTGCTGCTGTAGTTATTTCAAAAAATGTAATTGGGTTATTAGCATTTTTGGCTTCTACTTCTTCTAAAATTTTAATCAGTTTTTCATCTGAAATTAACTTATTATTTATTCTTATACGTTCATTAAAATTAATTAAATGAGGTGATGTATATAAATTTACTGATAATTTGTGATTTTCTAAAATTTCCTTAAGAAAAGAAGCGGTTGAACCTTTGCCATTAGTACCTGCAATATGAATTACATTTTGCAAAGAATTTTGGGGATTATTAAATTTTTTCATTAATAATCTCAATCTGGAAAGATCAAAGTCTATAAGCTTAGGGTGAAGTGCAAACATTCTATTTAATGTTTGCGATAATTTATTTTTTTTGACCATTTTATTAAAAATATTAATCTTTAGAGTTAATTAATATAGAAAGTTAGTGTTTTTAATAAATTTGAAATTTTTTCTTTTTGCTCAGATCTAGGAATAACAATGTCAATCATGCCATGAGACTGTAAATATTCGGCTGTTTGAAAATTTTCTGGTAATTTTTCTTTAACAGTTTCCTCAATAACTCTTCTTCCTGCAAATCCAACTATTGCCCCTGGTTCTGCTATATGGATATCTCCAAGCATTGCAAAGCTCGCAGTAACTCCTCCGGTTGTTGGATTAGCAAGTAGAACAATATAGGGTAAATTTTCTTTTTTAACTTTATTAATTGCAATAGTAGTTCTTGGCATTTGCATCAAGGAGAATATACCTTCCTGCATCCTTGCGCCGCCTGAAGATGGCACTACAATTAAAGAACATTTTCTTTTTATTGCCTGTTCAGCAGCTACTATTAATCCATCCCCTACATATCTTCCCATAGACCCAGCCATAAAGGAAAAATCAAAGCATGCTAATATTACAGGTATTTTATTTATAAAACCGTAACTGACTAACAGTGCATCCTCTAGTTTTGTTTTATTTTGTGCATCTTTTATACGATCAATATACTTCTTTTTATCTTTAAAATTTATAGGGTCTAATTTCAATTTTGGAATCGTAATTTCCTCAACTTTGTCTGTGTCTAAAAGAAAATCAATTCTTTCCCTAGCAGACAGATGATCATGAAAACCACATGATTTACATACATTATTACTTTCATGAAACTCTTTATGAAATATCATTTGAGAACACGATTTACATTTAATCCATAAGATTTCTTCAGGCTCTTTTATTTTAACAAAAGCTTTAAATTTAGGTAATACTGTTTCTTTAATCCAATTCAATCTTAATCTCCTTATTTAATTATCTAAATATACAATAAGGCTTAATTATGTTTAACACTTTCCGATACTTTACTTATAAAATCTAAACATAAGTTAATTGTGTGTTTAGTTGGATTGTCATCATTATCCAATGACGATTTTATTATATCAACTACTGCAGAACCTACAACAATGCCGTCCGAAATATTAGCCATGGATGAAGCTTGAGACGGAGATCTAATTCCAAATCCAATAACCACAGGAAGATCTGTAACAGATCTTATCTTTTTTAAATTAGTTGCTACATTGTCTATATTTGGTGCTTGTGTACCCGTAATTCCCGTTATTGATACATAATATACAAAACCGGTAGCATTCAATAATATTTTATTTAATCTTTCTTCATTCGTTGTAGGTGTTACTAGTCTAATTATACTAAGTTTGTCTCTTTCAGCATCAATATAAAATTCTTCATCTTCTTCTGGTGGTAAGTCAACAATAATTAAACCATCTACCCCGCTATCAAGACAATTCTTTATAAATTTTTTTTTACCAAATTTGTATATAGGGTTGTAATATCCCATTAAGATAATTGGTATGTCTTTGTTACTTTCTCTAAAACTTTCCACTATAGATAAACATTTTTTCAGGTTAATACCTGATTTAAGAGCTCTTTGACTTGATAGTTGAATTGACGGACCATCTGCCATTGGATCAGAAAATGGCATCCCAATCTCGATAAAATCAACTCCATGTTTGGGTAATTTTTTTATTATATTTAAAGAGCTTTCAAAATCAGGGTCACCAGCAGTTAAAAAAATTCCAACAGCTTTCTTATCATTTTTTTTAAGTTGATTAAAAGTTTCTTTAATACGGTTCATCAGCTTTTATTAATTCTCTGTCTTCATTATCAATGGTAAAACAGATGACAAATCCTTATCCCCTCTACCACACATATTCATGATTATAATCTGACCTTTCCTTTCAGCAGCCAGTGCGCCTGTAATATGTAAAGCATGTGCTGGTTCAAGTGCAGGTATAATTCCTTCTAATTTACTACACAGTTTAAAAGCAACTAAACTTTCCTCATCTGTTGTGGATAAATACTTTATCCTTCCAATGTCATGTAACCAAGAATGTTCGGGGCCTATACCTGGATAGTCTAGCCCAGCAGAAATTGAGTGAGCATCAATTATCTGACCATTATTATCTTGAAGTAAATACGTTCTGTTGCCATGAAGTATGCCAGGAGAGCCTGCTGAAAGAGAAGCGGCATGTAAGTCAGATTCTATACCTTTACCAGCTGCTTCCACACCAAAAATTTCTACCTCTTTATCATCTAAAAAAGGATGAAATAATCCTAGAGCATTAGATCCACCACCAATACACGCAACTAAGACATCTGGTAATCTATTTTCTTTTTCTAAAATTTGTTTTCTTGCTTCTTCTCCTATAACAGATTGAAAGTCTCTGACCATCTTTGGATAAGGATGAGGTCCAGCAGCTGTACCAATAATATAAAAATGTGTATTTGCGTTTGATACCCAAAACCTTAATGCGTCATTCATAGCATCTTTTAAAGTACCAGTTCCTGAAGTCACAGGGTTAATCTTAGCACCTAATAATTGCATTCTTTGAACATTAGGCTTTTGTCTTTCAATATCCACTGCACCCATAAAAACTTCACACTCAAATCCAAATAGCGCACAAGCAGTTGCAGTTGCTACGCCATGTTGGCCTGCACCAGTTTCTGCTATTATTTTATTTTTTCCCATTTTTTTAGCCAATAAGATTTGGCCTATAACATTGTTTATTTTATGTGCTCCAGTATGGTTAAGCTCATCTCTTTTTAAATAGATTTTAGCTCCACCATAGTGTTCAGTTAATCTTTCTGCAAAGTATAAAGGGCTAGGTCTACCTATATAGTCTTTCCTATACATTTCCAATTCATTAATAAAGGATTGATCTTTCATTGCCTTTTCATATGAGCTTTCTACCTCAAGAATAAGAGGCATTAAAGTTTCTGCGACAAACCTTCCACCGTGAATTCCAAATTTCCCACTTGAATCAGGTCCTTTTTTTAAACTATTTAAATTAATTTCTGACATCATCAATCCATTATAAATTTCTACATTTTAAAACAAAGTTTTTGATTAGTTGGGGGTCTTTAAATCCTTTATCTTTTTCAAGTCCAGA
>CABXSI010000021.1 GCA_902514865.1 uncultured SAR116 cluster alpha proteobacterium | reverse complement strand
TGAGTTGCTTACAACTCATTTGGATATTGTTTGATTTTTAAAAATATAAATATTCCACATTTCTATAGAAATAAATCAATCTTAAATGCTTCAAAATATAAAAGTATTATTAAAGTTCAAACTATACATATGTCCAAAGGTGAAGAGGTAAATAATGTTGCAATTGTATTTGCTAGTTTATATGACATTCAAATGGTTATTAATGACATTAAATTAGCTTATGTTGCTCTTACAAGATCAAAAAAAATATTATACCCCTCAGTTTTATTAAAAGGTTTAAATAAAGACAAAATTCCAAAATTGTTTAATGAAATATTTCTTCCTGATTTAATTAACAATCATATACGGTAATTAGAAGATATTATAATAGATTAATGTTTAATTAAATGAATGATATCTATATTCAGCTTTGGATATGTAAAATAAACTGATAGTGAAATAATTGAAGTTTTTTTTAAGATGATTTAAAGAAAAGAAAAGTAAATCAGAAAACTTTGAAGCGATTTTAAAAATACATGTCTTTATTTGAAATTGTGACAATAATTTCTTTTTTCAGACATATTTTGAACTATTTAAGCTGAAAACATATTCCTTAATTAAGGAGTAATATTATGGCTAATAGTGGAATATATTGGATTGATTTAGTCTATGATTTCTGTGTGAAATTGCTAATTGATACAGCGGATTTTTTAGGAATTACATATGAAGAAATAAATGTTTGGTTGTTCGTTGTATTTTGGCCACTCTTAAGCTTAGTTTTATTTGCTGAGGTTATAAGACTAAGAATAAAAAAAGACCACTAACGAAAGAATAGTGCTTAGAATGTTTTCTTTTTTGTATAACAAACTTTATAAAAAGATAATCATTGTTCTATTAGCTTTATTCATATTATTACCTTACACAGATGAAGTTCCTTATCCTCTTATATTAGATATTCCAAAATCTGATGAGATAAATATTACTGAAGATTGGAAAAATCTTAAATACCCATGTTTTAAAGTTGAGACTTTATCTGGAAATTGGTTTTCAGATTATTCAGGGTATTTCAGTATATCTGATTATGAAAACTTTAGACTTAATCCAGGCTTATATTTTGGAAATGAAATAAAAGATTATACAGAAAAAGAAGTTTTAATTGGATATGACCCTGAGCCATATTCACTAGTCCAACCAATTGATAAATGTATAAAAAAAGAAACTAAAAATACAAAATACTATGAAGATGTATTTTCTATTTTAGGTGAGGTTGATAATAAAACATGTGATGCTCATGCTCCATATATTCAATCTAAGTGTAAAAGTTCTTATATAGTTAAATCATCTAGTTTTTCTAAAACAGGATCTATGACAGGTATAAACCCATGCACTATAGGATTATTTGGCTTGTTTGATTTAAATGAGGTAGGTTTAAGTATTATGCCCCTTAAATATTTTCAGTTTTTTGAAAATGAAAATGATGCATTTAATTACATTTGGTTACAAGAAAGAAAATTAATATAATTTAGATATCCAAATCCCTTATTAAGTTTTGAAGGTCAGCTTGGAAATAAGTTAATAAAATACCAACAACTATCACAAAACAAATATAAATTTTTATGAACAAATTTTGTCTACTTCCTTATTCCTTAACAAATTATGCTTCAATATTAATTTATTATATGCTTCACAATTCAAAAATTTTTTTGCCTCTGATTGATTCAAGTCAAAATTATAAAAAGAATTAATTTGAAGAGGTTCAACTATAAAGTCGTAACCTCTAGCTATAATTAACATGTCATTTAGGTCATTGTCTGACAATACTCGACTATAGGAACGACTGTAACATCTTATTTTAGTTTCCTCTCCGGGCAACAAACCACTAGTAAATTTAAATTCATCAATATTTATTTTATAATCTTTTTTATCTATTTTACCTCTTACAAAATATGTAAAAACAATACTATTTATTACTTTTTCTGAAACATTTTTTATTTTTATTGATTTATGGAGATAAGAACTGAAATATATACATTTTTTAGACATTTCAATTTTAATAAGATTATTCATTTCTTGATTTGATAATAAGTTTTTTTTTCTTTGATAAAATATAACTAACTAATTCAGCATATCTATTTGCTATTTTTTCCTTTCTTAGTTGTTTTTGCTTTTCATCATAAATTTTTGCTTTTTCTATCCTTTCTTTCCTTAATCTTTCGTCTTTTGCTTTCTGTCCACTAACAACATATGAAATACTATTAACGGTGGACTGAGAAAAATCTTTGAATTCCTGGAAATTTAATCCAATGATAATGGATATTCCAATAATAATTGTACCAGATATATTTTTTAAAAAGTTAAACATTTAACCAATCTATTTACAAAATATTAAATAAGTTTATATTAATAGTAGGTATTTAATCAACCAACTTGTACACCTTGGCATCCAGCCTAAAGTACTAAAGCGGAGGCACAAATGACTTCAAATACATTTTCAAAAAAAGACCAAGACTTTGCTAATGCAATGGCTACTAAGCTTCGTTTGAATAGAGAAAAACTTAAACAAACTTTAACTCCAGACGAAAAAATTAACCAACTTACTCCTGAACAAAGAGAACAGATTGGTGAATTTCGGTTATCAATTATTCGTGAAGGTCTAAAAGAATTTCCAGGTTTAGACCCTATGGATGCACTTAAGATGTTAGAAGAATTTGGAGGTTAAGAAGACTTTATAGTCAAACTAAAGGGTATTTATAAACCAACTTGTACACCCTGTCATAAAGACAAAAGTACTAAAAAGGAGACCGCTATGAAAAAAATAATATGGAAAGAACTTAAAGAAGACGATCCAATCTTTAAGCAAGGTTTTATAATTTCTTCACATAATAGAAAACAAATTGATTTGGTTAAAATACCAAAAAAAATGTCTAGGAAAGAGAAAATAAAACATTTGACCAAATCCCTTATTAAGTTGGGATGGAAATTAGTGGAGGATAAATAATGGCATATTATGAATATGAATTTCCTCAACAAAAGATTTTTGAGGTTAAAGATTTACCTTCAATAAATAATTCTAATAAGCTTTATATTGATAGTGAAGAATCACTTCAAAAAAACAGACCTAAAATAAAACCACAAAAGGTTATCTTCTTATTTTCAGTTGAATGGATGTGGTCACCTGCACATAACAGAGTAGATAATTATTTTATTAATATAAAACCGTCCAGGTATTATCTTTGGAATAGTTTTTTTGACCGTCACAGCTTTTCAGATTATTGGGATTTTATTGGTTACACAGAAAATAAAAAAGGTGATCTACACGATATTTCAATAAACTTAATTAAAAAATATTGGGAAGTTGAAGCTAAAGATTCATGTCTAGACCATTTCCATGTCATTAGTATGGAGGGTTTATTAAAAGTAAGTGACATCAAATCACTTGGGAGATCTGTATGGTAGGACTATGAAAAATTATTAAATTTTAAATATAATAATTAAACATTTAAGAGGCATTTTAAAACCAACTTGTACGCCTTGGCATCAAGCCTAAAGTACTAAAGCGGAGACATCTAATGAAAACAGAAGAGCATTTAAAATACTGCAAAAAAGTAGCAGACGTACTTGGTTATGAAAGATTACATAATCTTGATAAACTTCAAAGACAATCCTTAAATAATCAACTAAACGACTTGATTGAAGCACATGACTATGTTGTAGAAACAGTTACAGATGATGAAATAATAGGGCGTTATAAACTAGTAACAGAGCATATATATCCTAATGAATTTATTGAAATGCGTGATATGATAAACAGGAAATAATTAATTAGAGATATTTAAATGAATGATAGCAAAGCACCTGAATGGCTTTTAAAAGCATCTGATAGAATAATTGAACATATGAATGAAGACCATTCTAATTCTATTGTTTCCACATTAAATGCACAACATGACATTAAAGATAAAAATGCAAAAATGGAGAAGTTGGAAGTTAATGGGTACTTTGCTTTATCAAATCAAAAATTATATTTTTTAGAATTTGAACAAGTTTGTAATTCTGCTGAAGAATATAAGGAAGAACTTATCAATCATGCTAAGAAGTATAGAAGCTATGAATTATAGTTGGAGAATGGAATGAAAGTTATATTTGTAATTTTATCTTTGCTATTACCATCTTCTGCTTTAGCAGAAAATCCTTTTACTAATTTTATCTCAGGTTTTTTTTCAAAAAATGAAAAAAATGATACGCCGCCAATTATTCTAATGGAAGAAATATTATCTTTGAATGGTAGTTGTTATGAAAAGGAATTAAATAACAAATTCACTTTTGGGAATGTTACATCATCCGTATATAGTAAATTTTATAAATATTATGAAAAGGTCTCATATAAAAAACCCAATACTTTTAAATTTCGTTTTCGCAACATTGCAAATCGATCAATTGATGTAAATTTGAAACCACATTTTTGTAAAATTCAATATCCATCAAAGTTATCGTTAAACGAAATCATGTACTTAGATGGAAATTGTTATAGAAAAGTTTATAACCCTAAAGATGAAGATAACGAATTTTCATTAAAATTTACTGCAAGTTGTAAAATTAAAATTTGGAATATTAGGGATTGTTTTAGGAAGTCAGAGTTTAATAAATATAATAAAGATTATAAACATAGGGAACTTGATTGTGATATTCCTAAAATTGAAAGAGATAAGTTTAGAAAAGAAACTAAATTATATTGGTTAAATAGAGAAAAGAAATAAATGAGAATTGATATTTAAAATAACTTAAATTTTAAAATTCTAAAATCTACCTAATTCAGCATATTTAAAAAGATTATGAGATGATTTTTGAGTTATATCCTCCTTTCCTTTTATTAAACTCATATACCTAAGTGCTAAATTAGCTTTTTTAAATAAATCTAATTCTTTATTATTAAGGGCTTCATTTATTACGTTCTGAGAATTGATTAATAAATTTTTATGTGTCTCATCTATTTCTCTTAAAATATCTTCTACTGCATCTTCAACAGCTTCTTTAAACTCATCAATTTGCCTCCAACGTGATAAGGTTTCTTCTCTAATTTTAAGTTGGTTTGCGATAACCGAAGCCTTAACACCTGAGGCGATTAAATGAACAGCAATAAGTTGATTTTCATTGAGTTTTTTTGACATCTTTGTACTTGATATTAAACATTTCTAATTTTTATAATATAAATAAGTTATATAAAACAGTATGTTAAGGTCTTAATATCATTTAATACTTTATAAATTTATATTATATATGTTTTAAATTCACTAAGCTTTGTTAAAGTAATTTTATTGATGAAAAACTTTAGGGATATTTAATGAGATTATCAATTACAACATTACTAATGGAATTAATAAGTTTTAGAGCTTTTTTATATAAAATCATAAGAAAACATTATAACAAAATAGGTTGGACTGAGGTCTAATTTATGGGTGAAAACAATATTTTAAATAAGAAAATTAAACTTTTAAAGATATTATCTGAAGGTTGCAAAATTCATCCAGCTTATAGAGCTCATAGGAAAGCCACAGGGCGATGTAACGAATGTGTAATTGTCTGGAATGCTAGATTAGAGTTAAATGCTCTAGATGAATCTTAAAAAGGAAGAGATTATGAAAAAAATTCTATTATTATTATTTCTTTTTTTCCCGTCTGTAAGTTTTGGTGACAATCTAATATCACCTATAGGTTTTCAAGATACAGATGAGAATAGAAAAAAAGTATTGTCGTTTATTGAGAAAAACGTAAAAAATGAATTATCTTCCATAGGAATGGATGACCCTTCATATTTAAGAGTTACAGGCCTTTAAAAAACTTATAAAAGTTAAAGATACAAAATTACTTAGAAAAGTAATAATTGGTAATTGTAGTATTTTTGGTATGTGTAATTACGATTCTATTTTGGTTATATATATGCAAGAAAAGAAAGCGTCTAATTCAAAGCTTAAATGGTAAATGATGAACTACTAATTCATTTATAAAATTTATAGGTATAGAGTTTTTTTAGTTAGGTTTAGTCTAGGTTATATCTAGGTTTTTAGGTTATATTTAAATTATTAGGTAAGTTATTAATTAAGTTATTATAGCTCACTGTGATACTCTCAAGTGTATCAGTACGACACTGTTCTGTAGCTCTTTTTGATACCAGGTTACACTTATTAGTAGCTTAAAACATGCTTAAATTAATCCTATAATGGTTCGTGTTACAATTATCATCAACGTATTTTCCATTTATCCAAGTAATAAACTTTTTCTTTTTTAGAGATTTGCAAGCTCTCTTTACAGTAGCTAAACTGTACCCACTTTTCCTGGATATATATTGATGACTTGGCCAAGCATAATTACCTTTAGCGTCATTTGAAAGATTACATAAAATTATAAGCACAAGCTTTTCACTACCTGACAAATTACCCTCATGATTTAAAGCTAATGGAAGAAAAATATTAGACATTAATCTTTACCTTCATGTAGAGATTTAATACTTCTCTCTATCTCAAGATTAAGCCATCTTGTAGAGCCACCAATTTTGGTTGGTTTTGGAATTCTATTTTCTTTTAACCATCTCCAAATTGTTGGAATTGAAACACCATAGACATTAGCTACTTGTCCGACACGAAGATGTTGAAAGGGAGTTTGATATGACATTGTTTAATCCTCATTTGTTATAAATGAGATCAATTTATTTGATTATTCTTGCTTAATATACGTTAGTAAAAAATTAAATTTAAATTAAAACACGAGTAATTTTAAAAATAAAAAAGGGTACCTTTTAGGGTAACTTAAAGAAATTAATTTATAAAAAATATAATGATATCAATACTTTAATAAGAAAAAATGGCTCCCCGGGACGAAACGATGATGTAAAAATCCAATGCTAAAAAGCTTCTCGGTTCGTTTAAGGATATCCCTACCAATTTAAAATAATTTTATAATGTTAATATATAAAATAAATTCATTTAATTTTAATTAATTAATTAATTATTATCATATTTTTTTTAGTATTTATGATGAATATCTTTCTTAAACGTTACCTCTATATTTATTTAATGACTCAACAGATTTTTTTTAAATATTGTTCAAAAAATATGTGAATTGCTTTTTTTGCATGTCTGAAATATATCATTAACAGAGTAAAAGTTATTCATTTTGCATTATAAAGATTAAAATTTATGCGGAATTTAAATGAATAATATCAAACAACCAAGATTATTATACGACCATAATGTTGAAAAAAGCAGTTGTGGAGTTGGTTTTATTACTAAAAAAGATAGCAAACAAACCCATGATTTAATAATTAAGGCTAATGAAGCTTTATGCTCAGTTCCTCACCGTGGAGGAATGTCATCTGAAGGAATTGGGGATGGTGCAGGAATATCAATAGATTTATCAGTAAATTTTTTTTCAAAAATTACAAACAAAACTCTAAAATTTGGTGATTTCGTCGTTGGTAATTTTTTTATGCCAAAAAATAAAGTTTACAAAATTAAAGCAAATAACTTAATTATTAATACTTTAGAAAATAGCGGTTTTAAACTTATTAAATCAAGAGATGTGCCTGTAAATAAGTCAGTTTTAAATAAATTTTCTCAATCGTCTCAACTAACAATAAAGCAATTTATCTTTAGTATGCAAAACACTAGCGATAAAAATATAGATAAATCTATATATCGTTGTTTACTGGACATTGAAGCAGTGGCATTTAGAGATAAGAATTTAGAAGAGTTGTATCCTCTTTCCTTATCTAGAAAATTACAAGTATTAAAAGGTAGGTTAAAGTCAAATGAAATTATCCCCTATTTTAAAGATTTAAATGATACATCTCATAAAATTTTTTCTTTATATTTTCATACAAGATTTTCAACAAATACTGAACCACATCCATTTATGGCTCAACCTTTCCGATTAATAGCCCATAATGGAGAGTTAAATACAAATAAAAAGAATATTTTATCAGAAAATGCATCACATAAATCTAAAAATAAAGATATTATAAGACCAAGGGGCCAATCTGACAGCTGTAGATTAGATCAAACCTTGCAAAATAGAATCTTTGAAGATGAATTAGACATTGTTTCTGCTGTAATCTCTATGATGCCACCAGCATGGGAGAATGACAAAAGTTTATCTGAAGACATTATATCAATGTTTGAATATTTTTCGTTATTTGAAGAAAAAAATGATGGTCCAGCTGCTGTTATATTTGGAGATGGGAATATTATTGGTGCAAGACTTGATAGATTAGGTCTTAGACCATTGAGAACCATTGAAACTGTTGAATATTTATCAGCAATGTCAGAAGCAGGACAAATAAACTTTCCAGAGGAAGATATTATTTGTAGGGGAAGAATAGAAGCAGGAGGTATCCTATATTACAACCATCAAGAACAAAAAACATATAATACAGAAGATGCACTAAAGCTTTTATCTTCTAAGACTAATTACAAAAAACTTTTACATGAGTGCAGCATTAAGCTGCACCAAATTGAACAATTTAATGGAAGTAAAAATTCAATAGAAAATATTGATAATTTATCAGCTAAATACGTTGCTTATCATCACAATCAAGAAACTTTTAGATTTTTTTTGGACCCGATGCTTGAAACTGGAGCTGAAAAAGTTTCTGCAATGGGGTATGGCAATGCGATTAATGCATTGTCTGATCAAGAAGGTGGGATGGCCAAATATTTTTCACAAAAGTTTGCGCAGGTAACTAATCCCCCACTGGACTCCATAAGAGAAGCCGATGGAATGACACTTAGGGTATCACTAGGTTGTAAAACTAAAAATTTAAATAAGAAGTCACCACAAATAATAATAGACACTCCTATTTTAAAGCTTGAAGATTTAAATAAAATTAAAAACCAGAATTATACCCCAACTAAAAACTTTGAAATTTTTTATGAACCTGATCATAAAAACGCTCAAAATAATGAACGAATTTTAAAAGATCAAATTGAAAAAATTTGTTTTGATATATGCGAGTTTGCATCATCTAGTGGAGGAATAATTATAATTTCAGATGCCAATATTGATGCAAAAAAGGCAGTAATACCATTAATTCTTATAGTTTCAGCCATAAACCAAAGCCTTATTAATGAGGGTTTACGTTTTAATGTTTCAATTATAGTTGAAAGTGGTCAGATTTGTTCGTCGCATCATATAGCGTGCACACTAGGTTTCGGAGCTGCCGCAATTTACCCATTATGTGTTGAAATGAGAATAAAAGAAAAACACTCACAAAATAAAATTTTAGCTTACAACAAATTTATCAAAGCTTCTGAAAAATCACTAATGAAAATCATGGGTAAGGTAGGATTATGCACTGTAGAAAGTTACTCAGGTGGCGAATTTTTTGAACCTAATTATTTAGATACAACTGATCCCTCATTAAAAAAATATTTTCCTAACATGTTTTCTCCTGTTGGGGGTGTGAGATTTAAAACTATTGCCCAAAGTTCTCTTGATTGGCACTTAAGATCTAAAATTGTAAATAATGAAAAAGACATTCCCATCCTTGGACTTTTTAAAGAGCGTTCTGAAGGTGCAGGTCATTCTTATGGTATAACAGCTGTAAGAGAGTTTGTTGACTTAACAGAAGAAAAGATTTCTTTTAAAAAACTAAGTAATTCAGAAGATATTAAGAGATTAAGTTTTTTCACTATTAATCAAATGGAGGACGCTTATGGTATTAGTGATGCAGGTTACAAAAACACAAGTTTTGATTCATTAAGTGATAAACAAATTGATAAATTTAAAATCACTCCTGGTTACTTGAATTTTATAAAATTGGTAGGAAAAGAAAGATTTGTTAGACCGGCTGCGTTGAGAGATGTGCTTGACTTTCCGATAAATTTTGAAAACACAATTGATACACATGATTTTACTGGTGAACTATTAAAGTTAGATTATGTTGGTAACAATAATTTTTTAATAAAGGGATTAATAGTAAATAAAGTCCTTAGAAACATCTACTGTGTTACATTTAGTAACAAGGAAAATATCAATATCAAAATAAAAAACTTTTCAATTTCTCTTCAAAAAGTTTTTAAAGAGAATGTCTCTGAAATGTTGATTAAAAACCAACATTTGCAATTTAGAGCAAAAAGTAAAGCTGACAATTTTTTCTCAAATTTTAAAACAGCACCTAATTCAATTGAATTAGGTCAAGTTCAGCCTGCTTCAGAGATTACAAAAACTTTTGCTTCAGGAGCTATGAGTCATGGTGCTTTAGTTTCAAATGCGCACGAAGCAGTAGCTCATGGTACTAATATGGTAGGAGCACTCTCAAACTCTGGTGAAGGTGGAGAGCATATGTCAAGATATGGTACTATTCGTGCATCCAAAATTAAACAATTTGCCTCTGGTCGTTTTGGTGTTTGGGCAGGATATCTTGCTGATCCAATGTTAGAACAAGTTGAAATAAAGATAGGACAAGGGGCAAAGCCTGGAGAAGGTGGACAGCTACCCGCATCTAAAGTATCAGTTGAAATAGCTGCTGCCAGAGGGGGTGTTCCTGGCGTTGAGTTGGTTTCTCCACCTCCCCATCATGATACTTACTCAATTGAAGATTTAGCTCAACTAATACATGACGCAAAAGCAGCTAGGGTAAAGGTTATTGTAAAGCTTGTATCATCTGATGGTATAGGTACCATTGCCGTTGGTGTCGCCAAAGCTGGAGCTGATGTAATAAATATAGCAGGTGGTACTGGGGGTACTGGTGCGGCAGCTGTAACATCACTAAAATATACGGGAAGATCAGCAGAAATTGGATTGGCTGAAGTTAACCAAGCCCTATGTATTAATAAAATAAGACAAAAAGTTATCTTACGTTGCTCTGGAGCACACCAAACCGGTACTGACGTCGTTAAATCAGCTATATTAGGCGCCGATAGTTTTGAGTTTGGAACGTCGGCAATGATGATGCTGAAATGTGTCATGGCCAAAAATTGTAACATTAAATGTCCAGCTGGCTTAACAACAAATTCAGAGTTATTTGATGGTGATCCAAGAGCACTAGCCCAATATTTTTTAAATATTGCACATGAGATAAGAGAAATTTTAGCCAATATTGGATTTAAATCTCTTAAAGATGTTAGAGGGCGTACTGATTTGTTACATTTAGTTAATCATAAATCTTCTGTAGGGCAACTTAACCTTAAAATGATGTTGAAGCAGATGGAGAATCTTGAAATTTTGAAACCAATCTATCTTGAAAAAAACTATGATCATGATCAAAATCTATACAATTGGTTCTTAGAAAAATTTAATTCTTCTAAAGACGATGCAATGTCAGCTAAAAAAATTACGCTAAATAATCGAAATAAAACATTTGGTGGACAACTTTCAATTGATATTGAAAGATATTTAAATTACGAAACCAAAATCGGTAAAATAGGGCAATCTCGAATTTTTACTCTTCCTTCTGGAAGAAAGTCTTTAAAACCCAAATTACTTTTCATAAATACAGACGGTTCTGCTGGCCAATCATATGCAGCTTTTTGTAATGATGGTATGGTATTCAAACATATTGGGACATGTAATGATGGAGTAGGTAAATCTTGCTCTGGTGGAGAAATAATTATCAAATCTCCAATAAGTAATAAAAAGAATATAACTCAAAATGTTTTGATAGGTAATTTTGCTTTATTTGGTGCAACAGGAGGAAAATTATTTGTAGAAGGTCAAGCAGGCGACAGATTTGCTGTTAGAAATTCAGGTGCGACAGCTGTTATTGAAGGAGTAGGAGATTATTGCGGCGAATATATGACCAATGGAACTATTTTAAACCTTGGTTCTTTTTCAAGAGGTTATGGAAATGGAATGTCTGGAGGATTTTTATATCAATATGACCCATATAAAAAATTAAGTAATTTTATTAGTACAGAGTCTGTTTTCATTGGAGAATTGTCTGAAAATACAGAAATTTCAAAAATACATGCACATACCATACATAATTTACTAAAATGGCACTTTGACGCGTCTGGATCTAAGAAAGCCAAATATATTTTAGATAATTGGAGTATAGAAAAAAATAACTTTTCTTTTGTAACTCCGAAATCGCTATTACAGTATCAAGATTACGAAGAAATTTTAAAATCCAAAACTAGAAAAGAATTATTAGAAGAATTATCTTCTTACTTGGTCAAATATCAAATACAGAAATTAAAAAAAATATGGAAAGATGGCAAACATGTCTTAGACGGTCATGTTCCTAATGCTGATGAGACAGACAAAAGAAAAACTCATGAACTCCTAAATAATTGGAAGATATATGAAACAGCAAAAACTCTTATCGTTCCAGGTGACTCAAAAACAATTAGAGACTTAATTTTAACTGAAGACTTTAATCTTATATCTAAATTATTGAAGTTTTCAAAAGATGCTATATCTAAATATAATGATGAAGAATTGTCAGTATTAATATCTAATAAAAGAATTGATGATTATAAATCAGCCTTAAGATTACGAAATGTCATTTCAATTGATAGTCCAAGCACTTATGGTTGGTTAATTTATCAGCAAAATAAGAACAGAAAAATTATTTACAATATGCCTTCTTATGAAGAATTGTTTTTTGAACAATCACTACATAGTTTTGTCTGAAATATAAAATTGAGATTGATAAAATGAATAATTATAAGAAAATTGAAACTGGTGAAGACACAAAACCCTTTAGCTATGACCAAGAAGCTTGGATCTCAGGTTTTATTGCTGGCATGAAACAATCTGCCTCTCTTTCTAATAGTAGTCTAATTCAAGAACATAACAAAAACCTTATAAATTTAGATATTTTATTTGGCACACAAACTGGTAATTCAGAAGCAATAGCAGAAGACATGTCTAAAATTGCTAACGATGCTGGGTTTAGAGCAAAAGTAAATTCTTTAGACAATATAACAATGGATATTTTAGGTAACATGGAAAATGTAGCCATTATTACTTCCACTTATGGAGAAGGTGAGATGCCTGATAACGCACAACTATTTTGGGATGCTTTATCAGCTAATACAGCCCCTAATTTAAGTAATATTAAATATTCCGTTCTAGCTCTTGGTGATACTGGATATGAAGAATTTTGTCATGCTGGGAAACTTATTGATACTAGGTTTGAACAACTCGGAGCTACTCGAATTCAAGATCGTGTTGACTGTGACGTTGATTATGAAGAATTATCTGAAAAATGGACTTCATCATTAATTGCCAAATGGAAACCAGAGGTTCAAGTTATAAAAGAAAAATCAAATGATCAATCCAATTTAAAGGAATACAATAGAAAAAATCCATATAGTGCAAAACTTTTATCAAATAGAATGCTTTCCGGCGTTAATTCAAATAAAGAGATTATGCATTATGAGATTGATTTAGGAGATAGTGGTTTAAAATACGAAGTTGGTGACTCATTGAGTATTTTCCCAACAAATAAAGAAGATCTTGTGAACAAAATCATTGACCGATTAGGAGTTGAATTTGACTATGTTCCAGTAGGTTATGAAAATGATATTAAAATGTTATTAACTGAAAAGTTTGAAATACTAACTCCTACGAAGAGGTTGATAGAATATATTGCAAAACACGCAAATGATAAAAATTTAAAGTCAATTATTGATCATAATAACAACAAAGAACTTGAAAATTACAAATGGGGTATGGATGTTTTAGATTTCATGAATATTAATCCCAATTTAAAAATTGATGTTACAGATTTTCTTGACCTTTTAAAATCTTTACAACACAGAACTTACTCAATCTCATCAAGTTTAAATAAAGTTAAAAATGAGGTTCATTTAACAGTATCATCTGTGCGATGGAAAAGAGATTCTAGAAATTACAATGGTGTTTGTTCTACTTTTCTTGCTGATGACTGTACCCCGAGTGATATTATAAAAGTTTTCTTTACACCAAACAAATCATTCAGGTTACCAGATGACAATAAAGATATAATAATGATTGGCCCAGGTACAGGTATTGCTCCTTTCAGAGCTTTTTTACAAGAAAGGGAATATAGAAATAGTTCAGGCAAGAACTGGTTATTTTTTGGAGATCAAACAAAAAATGATGACTTCATTTATAAAAATGAGCTTGAAGATTACATTTTCTCTGGGGTTTTAAATAAATTAGATTTAGCTTTTTCTAGAGATCAAAAAAATAAAATTTATGTTCAGAATGTAATGTACGAAAATAAAAACGAATTTTACAATTGGTTAGAATCAGGCGCTTATTTGTATATATGTGGAGATGCTAATCGTATGGCTAAAGATGTTGAGGATATGATAATTAAAATAATTATGGAATGTTCTAATATTTCTTTTGATGCGGCACTTGAATACTTGAATAACTTAAAAAAAGAGAAAAGATATCTTAGGGATGTTTATTAAAAAATAATAATTTTAAATTTTGATATTGATAATCGTTATCATTATTACTATTCTAATCATATGAAATGGGACAGACTTAAATTATTCAATATTGTTGCACAAACATGCAACATCACTCACGCCTCAGAAATTCTGAATCAAAGCCAATCTTCACTTAGTCGACAAATGAAATCTTTAGAACATGAAATTGGATCTAAACTTTTTTTAAGAAAATCTAATGGTATTTATTTAACAAATGAAGGTAAATCTTTGCTTTCTCATGTTTCAAATTTGGCTGAAAGTATTGAGGAAATTCATAATAAAATTAGACATCATGATAATGTGCCAGCAGGAAAATTAAGGGTGTCAGCAACAAATGCTTTTGGATCACTTTGGGTTGCCCCAAATATGATTAAATTTAACGAACAATATCCAAATATTGAAGTTGCCTTGAATTTAAGAGATTCGGAACCAAAAGTGGTACATATAGAGTCAGATGTTGAAATTAGAATGACACCAAGTTCTTCTCAAGATGATATTCAAATTAATTTAGCAAAATGCAGATATAAAATTTATGCATCTAGACACTATCTCAAAAAGAACAAAGTGCCTTATAATATTCAAGAATTGGACGACCATCGTATCATTTCCTATGGTGAGACAGCACAACCACCTCTTGATAGAAATAGATTAAATTGGCTATTATTTATTGGTAGAGATGATAAAAACCCTAGAAAGTCAGTATTAGAAGTATCAAGTATTTCTGGTATTGCTAAGGCTGCTGAAATAGGAATGGGTATTGCCTCTTTACCAGATTGGATGGAGTTTGATATGAATTCACTTACTGAAATTTTACCCGAATTAAGGGGGCCTGAATTAAATATTTCTCTTTCATTTAAAGATCAATTAAAAAATGATCCCAGGGTGAAGGCTTTTAAGGATTTTTTAGTATCTGAAATTAAAAAGTCATTTCCATAAAATAATTGTAAAAAATAAAAAATTTTTATAAAGGTAAAAAATGCGACTTATTGTTTTAATTCTATTATTGTCATTATCCAATGCTTATGCGATTTGTGAGCAATCAATGTCTAGATCCAAGATTGTTGTAGCTGGAGGATCAATTACTGAAATCGTCTATTTTTTAGGTATGGAAGATAAATTAGTTGGCGTTGATATTACCTCTAATTTTCCTAAAGAGGCAAAAAAGTTAAAATCAATTGGCTATTTAAGAAATTTATCCATAGAAGGTATATTATCTTTGAGGCCAGGATTAGTCTTAGCTGAAGAAGACATAGGTCCACCTATAATTGTAAATCAATTAAAACATACATCAATAGATTTGAGAATTGTAAAAGAAAAATATGACTTAAATGGTATCCATAACAAAATTTTATGTGTTTCCAAGATTTTAGATGCCTCTTTAGATGACAATGAAAATTATGTTAAATTTAAAAACAAATTAAACCGGGTTAAAAAGTTAAAAAAAAATAACAGCAAAAAAATACTTCTTATCTTAATGATGAGAGGTTCATCACCAGTGGTTGCTGGAAAGAATACTTCTGGTCAAGGTTTCATTGATATGACTGGACATGAAAATTCTATGAGTGATTTAAATGGTTGGAAACCAGTAAGTTCTGAAGAAATAATAAAGAAAAATCCTGATTATATAATTATAACGAAAAGAGCTTTTAAAAATTTTTCATCATTAGATCAATTCGTTAGTATTCCAGGAATATCTTCTACCATTGCAGCTAAAAAAAAGAATATAATTGTTAAAGATGGAATGTCTATGTTGGGTTTTGGACCAAGAACAATAAATGTTGCTCTAGAGATAGATAAGAAAATTGGGGACTAATATAATTAAAGTCGATAAAAATTTTTTCAGATATATAAGTAACATACAATTAAAATTAATATCAGTTTTTATAGCATTCACATTAATATGTATGATACTTGGATTCTTTTTTGGAAGCTTTGACATTTCAATAAAAAAATTTGTTCATGGGAATCTAAGTCAATTAGAAAAAGAAATTCTTTATCAAATCAGAATGCCGAGGGTATTATTAAGTGCTTTTGTAGGTGCAGCTCTCGGTCTAGCAGGTGCCTGTTTGCAAGGTTTGTTTAGAAACCCACTTGCAGATCCTGGGTTAATAGGGGTATCGGCTGGTGCTGCTTTAGGTGCCGTGTTGAGTATTGTTATTTTTTCAAATTTGTTAGAGCATCACTTTTTAGGAATATATTTATTACCTATTTCATCAGTAACTGGAGCATTATTTGTAATTTTAATTTTGTATTCTCTCAGTAAAGGTTTCATCTATGACGGTGTTACTTACATGCTGTTAATAGGAATAGCTATAAATGCTTTGGCAAGTGTTGGAATAGGTATACTAACTTTTGTTAGTGATGATGCTCAGCTAAGGGGTTTGACTTTTTGGATGATGGGAAGTTTTGCTAATGCTCAGTGGAACCTAGTAATACCTTCTATTTTTTTAATATTAATATCAATTATTTGGATTATTCCTCAATCTAGAAAAATTGACATCATTCAAATTGGAGAGCTTGAAGCATCAAGACTAGGAATAAATGTAATTAAATTGAAATTTATTGTCATAATGTCATCAGCAATAATGGTTGGAGTTAGTGTTTCAATTTCTGGCATGATAGGTTTTATTGGTTTGGTTATTCCACATTTAGTAAGATTAATTGGAGGTGTTAATCATAATTATTTATTGATTGGTTCTGCCTTTTTAGGATCTAGTCTTTTAGTTTTATCAGATATTCTTTCAAGAATTACAATTCAACCAGCAGAATTGCCTGTAGGCCTTGTAACAAGTGCTATTGGTGCTCCATTTTTTCTGTGGCTTGTTTTAAGGATTAAGAAATCATGAGTATAGAAATCAAGGATGTAAGATACGTGGTAAATGACAATTGTCTTTTAGACAAAATTTCATTTGATATTAATCCTGGTGAAATAACTACAATATTAGGTCCCAATGGAGCAGGCAAATCAACTCTAATTAAATTAATATCAGGTGATATGAAACCATCTTCTGGAGAAATATTATATGATAAAATCCTATTAAACAAACTTACATTAGAAAATAAATCTCATAGAAGAAGTGTTTTGTCCCAATCACAGAATATTAACTTTGATTTTACGGTTAGAGATATTGTTGAAATGGGATGGATAAATGATTTGAATAATAATTTTGAAAAAATACTAAATGAAATTTCCAAGGAGTGTTCTATAGAAGATATTATTGAAAGAAAATTTATGCATCTATCCGGAGGGGAGCAGAAAAGAGTACACTTAGCAAGAACACTTTTGCATATTAAGAGTATAGAAAATATTTATGAAAACAAATATATTTTATTAGATGAGCCTTTAGCAAACTTAGATATATTCTATGAGTTTAAATTAATAAAAATCATTAGAAAATTAGCAAAAAAT
>CABXSI010000020.1 GCA_902514865.1 uncultured SAR116 cluster alpha proteobacterium | reverse complement strand
ATCCAATTTCTTCTTTTTTTAATAAAGCAGTTTTCCCAACAAAATCATAATCAGATTCAAGATTACAATATTTTCCTAATCCACAATCTTGAGGAAAATCCTTATTAGTCATTTCATTCCCATAACTAAGTAGACTGCTTTCCACTCTTTCTATCATGTTGGGGCATCCCACTCTTATATTGAATTCTGTACCTTTTTTAATAATTAAATCCCATAAAAGGGTTCCATTATTAGGATTTGATAATAAAATTTCATATCCAGACTGTTTGCTAAAACCAGTTTTTGATATAATAATATTCTCATTGTTGAAAACAAAATTTTTAAAATTAAAAGACTTTAAAGATTTTATTTCTTCGCCAAATATCTTTAACATTGTTTGTTCTGATTTTGGACCTTGGAGAGCCATAGTTATTATATCTGTCTCATTTACTTCAGCGAAAAATTCTTTAGTATGATTAATTGCTGAAGCCCAATTAAATAAATCAGAGTCTGACAATGAAATTAAAAAATGTTCTTCATTTATGCAAAAAACAACTGGATCATTTAATAGCCCCCCTTCAAAATTTACTATGGGTGCATAATAAGCTCTGCCAGGAGTAACTTTTGTGAAATCTCTGCAAAATAAATACTTAATTATACCTAAAGCTTTATTTCCTTTAACTTCTATTACTTTTTGTGCACATACATCCCATAGCTGAACATGTTTTATTAGATGCAAATAGTCACATTTTAAAGATTTTAATAGAATCAAATAATCTTTCTTGTTTAGCAATTTCATATTTTCTACTTGATTTGTAACCATCTACTTTATTTCCAAAATTATTATTTCTAACATAATTATTCTCTAACGAGCTTTTGTTATCGTCATATGAGTATGATTGTTCATTAGATGTGTCTTTAACAGACGATGTTTCTGCAGTTTTACTGACAGGCGTATCATCTTTGCTTGAGCTAGTAATACTCTCTACGCTTTTACTAACTGAAGCATTTGTTTTAGCATCTGCACTCTTATTATCTGATTTATCTGTCTTATTAACGGAAATACTAACACTTACTTTTCCAGAATTCTTACTGTAAGAAAACACTTTGTTTTGAATAAGTAATGTAGAAAGTATGAGTAAAAATATTTTAAATAAAGTTTTCATTATTTTCTATGTTGTAAATGATAAATTGAGTTTTGAATATAGGTATAATGAATTGAGTTGAATTTAAAAGAAATAAAATCGTTTATTTGAATTCTACCTAATGTTTTTGCATATTAAGTTTGCTTATTAAAAGGTGACATACATGGTAAAACCTATAACTAAAGAAACTTTGTTCATGAATTGCATGGAACTTGAATTTTCAACAAAAGTATAATTAGAACACTGGATGGCAACTTTTGAAGAGAAAGTATGGACAGATGATGTAATTAAAGAATTATCTAAAGGAGATTAGTAAGAAGAACTGTTGCACAAGTCTGGAACAAACAAAATCACAGATTAACTAGCACATTTTAATATGAAAATGAGAATGTTTATAAAGTTTGTCAAAAGATCATTGAAGAAAAGTAATGCCTAAAGCACTTGCAAGTTAAAGAATAAAAACTAGAAACAATAGAGGTGTAAGTTTTATTTTTATAGGAGTTAATTTAAATTTTTAAATTCTATTTTAGAAAATAAACTACTTTTACTAGCATATTAATTTTATTAATATTATATAGTGATATTGAATATTAATTTAAAAAGATTAAATAAATTATCGTGTTAATAATACAAAAAATCATAGTTATACCAATATTGAGATCACAAGTTAGACTTTATGTTTTCTTTGGTATTTTTTTTGGTTTTTCTCAATTTATTTCATGGATTGAAAATTAGGAGATTAAAATGTTTGGAATAGGAATAATTAAAGGAACTATCATAGGAATGGGTATAGGAGTTATGGCAAGCTTGGCTTTAAAAGAAGTTTGCAAGATGAAAAAGAAAAAAGATCAGATTAGTAAAGCTGAAGATGATATTGTTGATACAGAAAACAGTTAATACAAATTAATAAACAATGGATTTAACGAAATACAAATGGAAATGTAGAATACTTTTGTTAAGTACTACTTGTTATAGAGATAGTAACTTTAAAAAATCTAAAGAACTTTATCAAAAATACATAAAAGAATTTCATAAAAGACATGTCAAATTAATGTATTTTAGAAAAAAGGGGCTTAAGTTTTCTGTCAAACTAATTGGTTACGATGGTACTTTAAAAAAAGAATATTTAACTTTAGAACCTCATAACATTTTCGATCTTATAGATTCTATGCCAATGAGTAAGGAAAACTATGGGGGCAAGTTAAAGCCTCTTAATCTATCTCTATATTCAGACTATAAGCCTGAGACAACTACGAAAGGGCTTGGATTTAAGAATAAAGAAAAAGCAACTTATACTATAGATGCAATAAAAGACAGAGACAAAAAATATCAGGTAAATGTCGTATCCACCATGTTAGGTAGAGCAAAAAAACATCCAAACAAAACTGCTGATATGCACGAAGCGATATTAGTTTTTGAGAAATGGATGATAGATTATAAAAAGAGCAAGTTTTTAGTATAATTTAATTATTCTACTTTGGTATATTTTTGTAATATGGAAGGATCAGAATATATAACTTCTGTATCTCCACCTACAATAACTACATTAACTCCCATTTCTTTAACTTGTTTTACAAAATCAGTGTATTGTGAATGAGCTTTATCTGAGGTTTTTTCATCTTTCCATGTGTTGATTACATAAAGGTTTGTGTCATTAACATCAACAAAAGTTGAACTATATAGTCCACTTTTCAATAATTTACCATTTATTAGCCTACAGGTATTTTTCAAGCTGTCTTTTGCAACTTTGTTTTGAAATTTCAAAACATGAATTCTTGTAAACATGATAAATTTAAACCTATAAAATTAAAATTTATAAAACTTTAACATAAATTAGAGCTAACTCAAAAAATAACCATAAATTTCTAAATTTATATTTGTGCTTGGAGGGTAGACCAAATGGCTTTTTTTAAAAACAAAACATCTATTTTACAAAGTCAGCAAGAAACAAAGTTGTTTGAGTATGTTATGGATGAAATAGCCAATAACATACGTAATCAAGGAAGTTTGGGGTCAAGCACTAGTTAAAGCAAATGGAGATGAGTAGAAAGCAGAGGCTGAATATATCAAGTTAAGAGTTGATAATCTTAAAGATGAAATATTATTAGACGTTATCATTGAAGATGAAAAATTAAGAGCAATTCAGAAAATGGCTTTAAAAAAAGAAGCTAAAAATCTAAAAAATACAAAACATAATCCGAAAGAATTCAAGATGAATTTAAGAAAGGTTTATATGGATAAAATTTAAATCAAATTTATCCATTTAATAAGTTTAGTTAAATCATATCCTTGCCCTACACTCTTTAAACTCCATCCACCTAATTGGTCTATTACTTCTGATGGACATTCTACTGCTCTTAACCTGTCTCTAAAACTATGTCTAAATCCATGAATAACATATGGGTTTGAAAGTTTATCTTTAAGCCATTTATTTAAAGCTGCACTTGCAGAATTAGTATTGCATTCCTTTGAGGAGGTATATCTTGGAAAGGCATATATACTATCATTATTATACTCTAGGATTCTTTTACATGCTCAGAGAGATTCGAACGGTATTAACCTCTCACTACTCCTCGTTTTTAAACGTCTCCATGGATGAGGAATGAGTCTTATATGAGGTATCTCAGAATTAAGATTAATGTGTGATTTCATTAAACCTACCCCCTCTCCCAATCTCATTCCAGTATCACTAAGTAAGGCTATCAACCATCTTAAATCATCATCATATTCTCTACATAAGGATTGAATATGCTTAATTTCTTTGGTTGGAATTGGCTTTCTTATCTCAATATTGTCATTGTCAGGCATATAGGTTTTACTGAAAGCATTTATACAACTAATACCCTCTTCTGATATTGATAGATTTATTATTGAACGGATAGACGAGAATATTCTTTTTACAGATGATATCAATAAGCCTTTATCTAACAAGTAGTCACGAAATTTGGATGCATCCTTACTACTATAGACATCAATAGGTAAATCACCCAATAACTTAATTACATATTTGAAGCTTCTGTTAGTAGTACGGATAAATAACTTATTTTTGCCTTCACCTTTCAGTTTCAGATAAGTGGTGAGAGCTTCAGATAATAAAGGAGCATTTGAATTACTATTAACAGGTGGTTTGTTCACAAGCATATGTTCGGCAGGAATTTGCATATTTGTTAGTCTGATAGACGTCCAATAATCATCAAGCCTTTGATAAAGTGATTTACTTGCACGAATAGCTGATACACTTGATTTGGTTCTTAAACATATGACTATACGGTCATTCTTATAATAAGACTTCACATCACACGGAATACGCTTACTGAAATAAAAAACACCACCCTTTTTATATAAGTAGGATACATTTAAATGGTCTACCATTTAGTCTACCCTCCAAGCACACAATACAAAATATGCTACATATCAACTACTTATGGAAGATGAAACACATGAATTGGAGCGGGCGAAGAGATTCGAACTCTCGACATTCTCGTTGGCAACGAGATGCTCTACCACTGAGCTACGCCCGCTTAATTAAAATGGAATATAACATTCTAATTGATAGTATCAAGAAAAATCAAAAATTAATTATTCTTAATGATTTTTAAAAGCTTCATGAATATTTTTTGAAATGTTGATAATGTCATCCTCGGTTAAATATGGATGCATAGGCAATGATAAAACGTTTTGCGCTAGATAATTTGTATTTGCTAGGCCACTTTTAGATATTGGGAAGTTCTTGTAAGGTTCGTGTTCATTGAGTGGAATGGGATAATATATTGCGGTTGGAATATCTTTGGATTTCAAGTCTTCTTGCAACTTAAATCTATCAATGTTGTCAGGTAATATTATAGTATATTGGGCCCAACTACTTACACATTTATTTTTAAGCAAAGGTAATTTTATATTAAGTTTTAAATCATTAAGATGTTTATTATAATTATTGGCAACGTCCTGTCTTTTTCTTAACTCTGACGGAAAAATTTCAAGTTTTTCTAATAATATTGCAGCTTGAATAGTTGATATACGAGCATTCATCCCAATTCTGTCATATTCATATCTATTTTTACCCATTCCATGAACATGAGAAGAGTTAGCTATTTCATATATTTCAGGATCATTTGTAAAAACAGCTCCTCCATCACCATAGCACCCCAGTGGTTTCGCTGGGAAAAATGAAGTTGCCGTTACTTGGCAAAGATTTCCAACATTATTCCCATAATACTTTCCTCCTAATGACTGAGCTGCATCGTCAAGAACCCATAAATCATTATTTTTAGCAAACTTATTAATTGGTTTCATATCAGCAGGTTGTCCAAATAACCCAACAGACATTATACCTTTAACTTTGATTCCCATTTCTGTAGCTGTCTTAAGAGCATCAGCTAGCTTATTTGGATCGAGATTAAAATTATTTTTTTCTACATCTATAAATATTGGGATTGCTCCCAATAAAGGCATAACTTCTGCAGATGATGCAAATGAAAAGGCAGGTACTATGACGCCCTCGCCTGCTTTTAGTTTTAGTCCCAGAAGAGCTAATAATAACGCATCCGTCCCACTCGAACAACACAACACATATTTTGCACCAGTAAAAATACTAAGCTTTTTTTCAAGTTCTTTAACTTCTGGTCCTAAAATATATTGTCCATGATCTAAAACTGTTTTTATACGCTCTTCGAGTTTCTCACGAATAAGTTTTTGTTGAGCTTTTAAATCAATGAATGGTATCATGGCAAACTAATTTCTTTGTAATTTTTCTTCTATTATTTGCATAACATTTTGAACTGTTACTGCTTCTTGATGATCTGTTAAAGGTTTTTTCCTAGATTGTATACAGTTAATAAATTCTTCTAACTCATTCCTAAGAGGCTCATGTTCTTTAAGGATAATTTTTTCAACGGGTAGCATATTAATAGAATTATCTGAGTTAATAGTTGATGGATTATAATGCAGTTTTTTTGACCAGTCTTGTGTATCATCAAATACTAAAGATCCTTTAGAACCAATCACTGAAAACTTGTGTTCTTTATAAGGACACATCCAATCACAACTTATCAATGCTGTAGCGCCTTTTTTAAAAGTGAGTTTAACACTAATTGCATCTGGTCCAATGTTGGAATTATGGTGTATGGAATGAGCATTTATCTTCACAGGTAATTCTTGCATTATAGCAAGTATCATAGAGACATCATGTACAGCTAAGTCATATATAACAGACTCATGAGAACGAATGGCACCTAAGGCTAACCGGTGAGCCCGTATATTTTTGGTTTCTCCTATCTTACCTTCTTTAATAAGATCCTTCATTTTGATAAATGCATTATGATAATTTAACAGATGTCCAACCATTAATATTCTATTTTTCTCTACGGCTAATTTTGAGAGAGTAGTAGCGTCTGTTAAAGATAAGCAAAATGGTTTTTCTATCAAAACATCTTTATTATTTAGCAGTGCCTCTTCAGCTATATCTTTATGCGTTTTAGCAGCTGATGCTATTACTAAAGCTTGTATATTTTCATTTTTAAAAATATCATTAATTGTATAATTAAATAATTTAAAATTTTGATTAAGTTTTTTTGATAAATTGTGGTCTGCATCGTATATGCAAGCTAGTTTTCCTGTTTGATGTAAGTTTCTGGCTATATTTTTTCCCCAGCTACCACAACCAATTAGAGCAATATTCAGTGTTTTAGTCATTTCAAAGTATCAATTTTATAATGATTTAAATATAATGTTAATATTTTAAATATACAGACTTTCAAGATTGGTCAATCGTAGTATTTTGTAATATATTGTTGAATAAACATGCCAGTATAACAATATAATAATTTTATAAAAGGAGAGCACCTAGATAATGAATAATATTGATAATGACAGCATAATTTCAAAAACAAATATCATTGACGTTAATACCGACACATTTATGACTGATGTAATCGAAGCTTCTAAGGAAAAACCAATAATTGTAGATTTTTGGGCCCCTTGGTGTGAACCATGTAAACAACTGACTCCATTATTAGAAAATGCTGTAAAAGATCAAAGGGAAAAACTTATCTTAGCTAAAATTGATATAGACCAAAATCAAGATATTGCTGCGCAATTAAGAATTCAATCCATACCTACAGTTTACACATTTTTTGAAGGTAAAGTAGCAGACGGGTTTCAAGGCGTTAAAACTAATAGCGAAATATTAGAGTTTGTAAAAAATTCAGCAAATTTATCAGGACCTGGTGAAGAAGTTGAAGCCTTACTTTCAAGTTCTCAAAAAAAAATTGAAGAGAGGAACTGGATTGAGGCGTCAGACATTGCCCAAAAAATATTACAAATAGATCCTGAAAACCAAATAGGTTTTGGTACCCTAATTAGATCAATGATAGGCCTTAATAAATTTAACGAAGTCAAAGAAATAATTGAAGCATTAGCTGTTGAAATTAAAAACTCTAAACCTGTTTTAGATGCTTTATCATCTCTAGATGCATCAGAAAAGGCATTCAAAGCGACGGAAAATATACAAGTATTACAAGAAAATTTGAAAAAAGACCCAGAAAATTTAGATTATTTATTAGATATGGCTACAGCTTTGTTTGGTAATAATGAAATAGAAGCTTCTTTTGATATGCTATTAAAATCAATTAAGATAGATAGAGAATGGAAAGATCAAGCAGCCAGAAAACAATTATTAGAATTGTTTAAATCAGCAGGTTTTGAGGCTGAAGAAACAATTAATGCAAGAAGAAAACTTGCTACTTTATTATTTTCATAAAAATAAGTATAGGTATTAAATGACCATTAATAATAATATTAATAAAAATTTTCCGGAATTAATACCAATATTTCCTCTTGAAGGTGTGGTCATGTTTCCTGATACATATCTCCCATTAAATATTTTTGAACCGCGTTATTTAGAAATGATAAATAAAGCTATTTCTTCAAAAAGTAGGTTAGTTGGAATGATACAACCGAACAACTCAAATGATAACAAACTTTATGATGTAGGTTGTGCAGGTAAAATTATAAAGTTTGAGGAAACTATTGATAAAAGGTATTTAATAACCTTGAAAGGTCTTAGTAGATTTGAGTTAATTTCTGAAAAAACTAATAGAAAAAATTTTAGAGAAGCTCAAGTTAAATGGAATAAATATGGCCAAGACTTAAATAAAAAAGATCTAAAGGAAAAATTTACAAATCTCAAGGCATCTTTGAAAGAATATTTTAAGATCAAAAATATTAAAGTTAACTTTGAAGTAATTGACAAATGCAACGATTATAACTTTGTTGATCAGATAACGATGATTTGCCCCCTTGCATTTGAAGAAAAACAATTATTGCTTGAAACAATATCAATATCTAAAAGAGGTAATTTATTACAATCAATCATAGAAAGTTATGCCAGCGAAGAAAATATTTCACAAGTGGTTAAACATTGAGGTTCAAGCCTCCAGCTGAAACAATTAAAAGTGAATTTAATTTAAATTTCTATTATATAATTTTTTATTAGTATTAAGTAGATTGATTTTAAAAAAGGAAATTTAATATGGAAGTTTGGCCGGTCTCAATAGAAAAATTTGATAATGGAAAAAGTTTAAATATATCATTTGATGACAAATCTGTGTTTAATATTCCTGCTGAGTTACTAAGAGTAGAATGTCCTTCTGCAGATGTACAAGGTCATGGAGGCCTTAAACTAAAAGTAAAAAATAAAAAAAATGTATTAATAGATAAAATTGAAGAAGTTGGAAATTATGCAATAAGGATTGTTTTTTCTGACGACCACAGCTCGGGGATTTTTAGTTGGGATTTATTATATGACTTTGGAAAAAATCAAAAAAAATATATAGAGGATTATTATAATTCTTTATAATTAGACTGAGGCGACATCTCTAAATATATTTTTTAAATTACTTTTGTTTAATGTCTCCATACCCTTTGTCAAAAATGACTGTGTTTTGTTTGATTTTGATGTAAATCCATAAAACAGAAAATCTGTAAATGCAGTCATTGCTATAGTTTTAGGTAACCTGTCTTTTTTATAAAAATTTAAAATAGAGTAATCCCCTAAATCCTGACCAAACTTTAGATTATTTTTTAATGATTTTATAACTGAAGTACAATCTCTTAGAGCTAAGTTGAGTCCTTGTCCTGCTAAAGGGTGTATTGAATGTGCAGCGTCACCAATTAATATTGTCCTATAAGCAGTCGGATTGACTATAAAGTTTAAATCTATTTTCCAACTAGATAATTTATTATTAAATTGATTTACTTTATTCAAAGGTTTAAATTTGAGATCAATATGAGAAAAAAAACTATTTAAGTGATTACATATATAATATTCCGGATCAGTATTAGATAAGATTTGTTTATATTTATTTTCTTCGACGCTTTGAACAAAATTAATAATATTTTTGTTTTGGAAAGGCAAAATACCTATTGGACCAAGATTTGTAAAAGCTTGTATAGCAATAGAGTCATGATTTTTTGACTGTTGTAAAAATCCAGAAAGAGCTATATGATTAGTCCTTTTTTTCATTGTTTTTATAGATAATAATTTTCTTAAATTAGAATTTTTACCATCTGCAGATAAAACCATGTGAGTTTTTATAAGCACTTTATTCTTTAAATAAAGAGTTCTTTCAAATTCATCATGCTGAGTATTAGTAACTAAACTCTCATATTGTTTTATATCATTTAACTGATCAGTAACAGATTTTAAGATTATATCATTCTTAATAACGGCTCCAAAATTTAATTTTGAATCAGAGTAAACCCACTCTAAAGGAGAAGAGTTATTCATTCCAAATACCTGAATTTTATTTATAAACGTATAATCTTTGCTCCTGAGATTTTTTAATAGACCCAAACTTTCAAGTAGTTCCAAACTTTTTTTGTTATAAAATGTGGTTCGTATATCATTAGAGGTTACAATTTTAGGTTTAATCCATCCTATTTCATGTGATTTAAACAAATTAGAGTTTTTAAGGAGCAAGCTCATAATAGCTCCTGTTAAACCTCCACCTACAACGCAAATTTTATGAAAAAATTCCTTTGAGGATTTTTTGGTAATTTCTCCTGATTTCATCTTTTCTTTCTAATTAAATTATCATGTTTTAGTTTTAATATTTAATATTATAATATAAAAAAACAAATTAATATTATAAATATATTGAAGGTCTAAAATGGTTAACCCTGATTATAATATACTTAAAGACTGGATGTTTGGTAAGTTAACATCGCTTTTGGAAAATATATCACCAAATCCTGAATATCCAATTTTGAAAATGTCATTGGGCGAGCCTACGCTAAATATTCCAAATTTTGCAAAAAATATTTTGGAAGACAATTTCAGTGACTGGGGTAAATATCCTCCAAGTATTGCAATCCCAAGTCTTGGAAACAGTATAATGAGATACATAGAACGAAGATACCCAAGCGCTAAAAATCTTTTAACATTGGGTGATAATATTGTACCTGTTCCAGGAACTAGGGAGCCATTACACTTAGTCGGTTTGTTAGCAAAAAACTTGAAAGGTGGAAAAACGACCGCACTTGTTACCAATCCCTTTTACCATGCATGGAGAGCTGGTAGCATTTCAAGTGGGTCTGATATATATTGGTTAAATGCATTGCCAGATAACAACTATATTCCAAATATATCTAATATTTCCGCTAAAATACTAAACTCTTCGGTGATAATGTATATTTGTACACCATCTAATCCACATGGCAGTGTAGCAAGTCTGGATTATTTAAAGAAAGCAATATTATTAGCGAGAGAATATAACTTTATTTTAGCTGTTGACGAATGTTATTGCGATATATTTAGAATGAATAGACCTAAACCACCTGGTGCATTGGAAGCTGCTGCAAACTTAGGAAAGGGATTAGACAATGTAATAATTTTTAATTCTCTTTCGAAGAGAAGTAGTGCTAGTGGAATGAGAGCAGGATTTATAGCAGGTGACAAAAACATAATAGAAAGTTATAAATTATTAGTTTCTAATGGTGCATCGCCAGTTCCAATCCCAATTCAAAAAGTAGCAGCATCTTTATATGATGACGAAGAACACCATACAAAAGCATGTATACATTATGATAAAAATTTCTCTATAGTGGAAAAATACTTAAAACCTTTTTACAAAGATTTTAAGTTACCAGATGCAGGTTTTTTCTTATGGTTAAAAGTGAAGGATGATCAGCAGGCCGCAAAAATTTTATGGAATAAATATTCATTAAGAGTAATGCCAGGAAGTTTTATGGGGATAGATGTTGATGGGTTTAATCCTGGTGTAGGTTTTTTAAGAATTTCTTTAGTTGATAATAAAGATGTTATTGAAGAAGCAATGAAAAGAATTCGATTATTTTTACAATTGGAAATTTCTTAATGGTTAAAAAAGACCAAGAAATAGTTGAAACTCCAATCTTATCTGAAATAATAAAAAAAAGTTCAGCAATTTTACTTTTATTTATTTCAATATCACTTGTTTCAATCTTAATTACTTTTAACCCTCTTGATACTGGTTGGGGAATTGTTACTGAAACCCTCCCTACTAACTTATATAAAGAAATAGGAGCTTGGTTATCAGGTTTCATAATCAAAGAGTTTGGAGTTTTTCCAGGATTATTATCATCTCTAATTTTATTTACCTGGTCTCTAAAATTATTTAATAGTTCAGATATAAATTATTTTAAAACAAAATTATTAATGACTTTTATAATGATTTTTTTAAGTTCTTTAGGCAGTACTTATATAGAGAGTGTTTTAATTAATAGTTTTAAACTTAATTTTTCAATAATAAATCAAAGTGGCTTGTCTGAATGGTTTTTATTATATTTTTCAACTGGAATATCTAAGATTTTAGGCATCGATGAAAGCGTTAGTAAATTATTACTTGGAGGCAGTACTTTCATTATTTCAATAATATTATTTATATGGATATTATCTCTAGATACTGCTGAAATCAAATTTATGAAAATTATAACCAGGCCAATATTTATGCCATTTATTTGGGTCTTAAGTATGTTTTACAATCTATTTTTTGTTATTCAAAAAAATAATGAAAACGCTCATATTAAAACTGAAATTGAACCTAATTTGTTAAATTACTTTAAAAATAAATTATTAAATTTAAATAGGAATTTTATCCCAAGAAAGAAACCAAAAATAAGAAAAAATCCAATTCTAATAAAAAATGTTGAAAAGAATGACGGCTTAAAAAGTAATTTAAATAACAAAGATTTTTTTCAAGACACTCTGCCTTTAAGTTCAGAAAGTGGTTTCATATTGCCATCTCTAAAACTATTAAAAAATGTTACTGAGGATATTAAACCACCTAGTAAGGAAGCTTTGGATTTAAATGCAAAAGTTCTCGAGGGTGTTTTGTCTGATTTTTCAATAAATGGAAATATTGACTCAGTAAGATATGGTCCTGTGGTTACAAGGTATGATTTACAACCCGCACCTGGCTTAAGAAGTCAAAGAGTTATATCTTTAGCAGATGATATTGCGAGGTCAATGTCAGTAGAAGCAGTAAGAGTAGCTATGGTACTGGGTCAAAACGTTATTGGAATAGAATTGCCTAATAAAGTGAGAGAGACAGTAATATTAAGAAATATTTTAGAACATCAAGAATTTCAAAGTTCAAACTTCAATTTACCAGTGTGCCTAGGAAAAAATATTGCAGGGTATCCCGTTGTGGTTGACCTAGCTAAAATGCCACATCTATTAGTTGCAGGAACCACCGGATCAGGTAAATCAGTTGGTATAAATGCAATGATTTTATCACTTTTATTCAAACATACACCAGAAACGTGTAGATTAATAATGATTGATCCTAAAATGTTGGAGTTATCTGTTTACGATGGAATCCCTCATTTACTTACACCAGTAGTAACTGAACCAAAAAAAGCAATTGTAGCATTAAAATGGGCCGTCAGAGAGATGGAAACTAGATATATGTCCATGAGTAAACTAGGTGTAAGAAATATTGATAGTTATAATGAAAGACTGATTGAAGCAAGAAAAAAAGGAGAGATACTCTCAAAAAATATTCAGGTTGGCTTTGATCCTGACACTGGTCAGCCAATTTTTGAAGATCAACAAATAAGTCTGACACCGTTACCTTTTATCGTAGTTGTCATAGACGAAGTGGCAGATTTAATGTTAGTAGCTGGAAAAGATATAGAAGCAGCTGTTCAAAGGTTGGCCCAAATGGCAAGAGCAGCTGGTATTCACGTTGTAATGGCTACCCAAAGACCATCTGTAGATGTTATCACCGGAACAATTAAAGCCAATTTTCCAACAAGAATATCTTTTCAAGTAACAAGTAAAATTGATAGTAGAACCATACTGGGTGAACAAGGTGCCGAACAACTTCTTGGACGAGGAGATATGCTGTATATGGCAGGTGGTGGTAAAGTTACTAGAGTGCATGGTCCATTTGTTGAAGATAGTGAAGTTGAAAAAGTTACCAAATTTCTCTCTGATCAATCAGTTCCAGATTATGATGAAAGTATTACAGAAGAGCCAGAAAATTTAAATGATGAAAATTTTAATAATCTAACATCCAATAATAAACATGAAGATGAATTATATGATCAAGCAGTAGCTCTAATTGCAAGAGAAAGAAGAGCAAGCACATCTTTTATTCAAAGACACTTTAAAATAGGTTATAATAGAGCTGCTACTATAATTGAAAAAATGGAAGAAAATAATGTTGTGTCAAAACCGGGTAGAGCAGGGAAAAGAGAAGTTTTAATTGAGGATAATTAACGAAAACAATGAAAATTATTTCAATTTTTTTTTGGCATCTTTGTGGGTTTTTATTTTATTATTTTCTAATGTCAAAATATTAAAAGCCTCCGACCAAGTTAATGAATCGCAAATAAAGGTAGAAAAATTTTTTAAGTCATTAAACAGTATGCAAGCAAACTTCATACAAGTAGGACCATCTGGTGAAGTAAGCAATGGAAAAATATATTTAGATTTACCAGGAAAATTGCGAATTGACTATGAAAAACCTAATGATATCCTTATAACAAGTAAGGGTTTTTGGTTAACAATTCAAAATAGAAATTCTAAAACTACAAATAACATACCCATCGACAGCTCACCATTTTCCATTTTAATTAAAAAAAAGTTAGATTTTGATAGTGAATATTTAACTACTGATTTGAAGAATAAATCAGGAATAATTTCTTTAAAAATAACAAAACGTGAAAACAAAAATGCAGAGGGATTAACCTTAGAATTTTCAGAAAACCCATTTAATTTAAAAAAATGGATTATAGAAGATGCTTTCGGTGAATACACTACAGTTTTAATTCAAAAAGCTGTGTATAATGAAAAATTATCACACTTATTATTTTTTCCTGATGATTTTCCAGAACCAAATAATTCTGATTAAGACAAATTAAAAATAAAATCATGATTGAACTTGAATATAAAGATTATAATTCTAACGATAGAAAATTAGTTTATTGATTAATTGAAATAAATTTTCATTGTGTCCATTGAAATGGGAACTATGAGTTCATTTAAAATTTATTGTCATATTAATTAGGGATTTTTTTATTTAAATGAGAATTGCAACTTGGAATATAAACTCTGTAAGATTGCGTCTGCATCATGTTCTGCGTTATATAAAAGGACATGATATAAAAATACTTTGGATGCAAGAGGCACAAAATAGAAAATTATAATTAAGTTTTTTGAGCAACAATTTCCATGCATAAACGATAACGTTTACTTATTCCATATCTTTTAACACTAAATCCACATTCATTTAAAAGAGATTCCAGACGAGTTTTAGTAAAGTTATGACAGTGCTCAATTGTATTAATATATGGGTTTGTATTTTTCACAGTCGTAATTTCCCAGAATAAACTTTCAGCATTAGGCATCGAAATTAGCAGGCACCCATCCTTTTCCATTTTAGAATAAACTGATATTAAAACCTCTTTTGGATAAGGTATGTGCTCAACAACATCCATCATACTTACAACAGAAATTGGTTTTTCAAATTTTATATTCTGAACTAAATCACAATATCCTTTGATACCTAATTTTTGCATTATCAAAACATTTTCCTTCCTTAAATCTACAGCTATTGGTTCAAACCCATATTCATGAGCTGTAAAAAGTAAAGATCCATTTCCAAAGCCAACGTCCAACCAAACTCCTTTGGACTTATAGGGTAAAACTTTTTCAATCATCTCCGAAGCCACATATCTATTATTTTCAAGCTTGTTACCAACTTGTAGATAATCTGGTGTTGTGGTGAACACCAATTCTGCAGCCTCATCAGTAAGATATCCATCAATAAATTGATGTTTACAATCCTCGCAATTCATCCATTGCATCTTTGGTGGAATTTTGGAATGATATAAAGTATGTTTACTACAGTCTCCTAAGGTAGATTTAACAAAATTTTTAGATCCACATAACGGACAACTCTCATACAATATTCTTGCATCAATTTGTTTTTCAGTAACATTTTTAACTTGCATTATGTCTTTCCACTAAATTAAGATACTTACTTAATGTTGCAAATTTCATACCATTATTGTTATTTTTAGCGAGAAAATATCAATGAAATCAATGCTTGTTCAGACTATCATGATGTTTCCCCAATCAGGTTGAAAAGAATTTTATTTATGAATTTATGCACCCTGATTGGCAAGGCGAATTAAAGATTGTTTGTCCAAAAGAATTTAAAGATGCAGTTAAAGATTATCTCAAGGAAAGTAAAGGTTTAATATAATGGATTTGTTAATTTCTATTTTCGTTGCGTTTCTCATTTTAATATGTATTTTGCCAATAGGTATTATAGTTCAAAGATTAGTAATGTGTGCGTTTAAATGTATAGAAAAAGAATGAATATTTGGGGAAGTTTTGGCGAAGAGGTTTTTTGAGTGAGAATTGCAACTTGGAATATAAACTCTGTAAGACTGCGTCTGCATCATATTCTGCGTTTTATAAAAGAACAGAATATAGATGTTATGTGCCTACAAGAAACAAAAACTCAAGATGAATACTTTCCTTATGAGTCGTTTAAAAAAATGGGTATGAATTATCAATATTATAGAGGTGAAAAATCATATAATGGTGTAGCAATTTTATCTAATTTCAAACTTGAAGATGAAAACTTTATAAATTGGTGCAAGAAAAATGATACAAGACATATTTCAGTAAAACTAAATAAAAATATTGAACTTCATAATTTTTATATTCCAGCAGGAGGTGATGAACCTGATATTTTAAAAAATCCAAAATTTGATCATAAAATTTCTTTTTTAAAAGAAATGAAACAATATTTTCTAAAAGACAAAACAACAAATAAAATTTTAGTAGGAGACTTAAACATAGCACCTTTAGAACACGATGTTTGGTCACATAAACAGTTGTTAAATGTAGTTTCTCATACACCAATAGAAACAGAGACTTTATTAGATATTATTCAAACTGGTGAATGGGCAGATGTAATGAGGGAGATTGTACCATATAGTGAAAAGTTATATTCTTGGTGGTCCTACAGAAACAGGAACTGGGAGCTTTCAAATAGAGGAAGAAGACTAGATCATTTTTGGGTTTCTAAAAACTTATTTTCACAAGTTAAATCAGGTGTTATCTATAAAGAAACCAGAGCATGGGAAAGACCCTCCGATCATGTTCCAATTATTGTAGACATTGATATTTAAAGGAAAAGCTATTTGAGGATACCATTTATTAAAATGCATGGGCTAGGCAATGACTTTATTATTTTTGATAACATCAAAGACTTTAATATGCATGAAAGTAAATTTATAAAAAAAATTAGTAACAGACGAATTGGAATTGGCTGTGATCAAGTTTTAATAATTGAAGATACTGAGAAATCAAACACCTTCAAATTAACTATGTACAATTCTGACGCTTCAGAAACTGGCGCATGTGGAAATGGTACAAGATGTGTTGCAGATTATTTAATGAAAAGAGATAATTTGAATCTTTTAAATATTGAAAGTATTAATGGTAATTTGCTATGCACTAAAAATGATAATGTTGTAACTGTAAACATGGGTAAACCTAAATTTGATTGGAAGGATATCCCATTAGCCACCAAACAAAATACCCAAAAGGTTTTGTTAGATGAGTTTGAAGCTTTCTGTTTATCTATGGGTAATCCGCATGCTGTTATTTTTATGCAAAACTTGGATGAACTTGAAAGTTTAGATCTAAATGTAGTTGGTCCTCGCCTAGAAAAAAATATAAATTTTCCTGAATTTGCAAATATAGAGTTTGTATGCATTTTAAAGGATAATACAATAAGAATGCGTGTATGGGAAAGAGGCGTAGGTGTCACTATGGCTTGTGGCTCAGGAGCATGTGCTTCACTAGTTGCAGCTTTTAAAAAAAACAAAAGTTCTAAATCAAATAAAATTATTCTAGATGGTGGAGATTTGTTTGTTGAGTGGTTAAATAATGGAACCGTAACACTTTCTGGTGAAACAGAAAAAGTTTACGAAGGAATAATAGGTGATTAATTGAAAATAACATTTAGAAATAAGAATTCATCACCTGAGATTAAAACATTTGGTTGTAGATTAAATATTTGGGAAAGCCAGGTTATCAGCGATCATGCTAGTAAGTATGGGCATAGCGATTTAATAATTTTTAATACCTGTGCAGTTACCAGTGAAGCGGAGCGTCAAGCTAGACAGGCAATAAGGTCGGCAAAAAATAACAGACCCGATGCAAAAATTTTAGTAACTGGTTGTGCGGCTCAAATAAATCCAGAAAAATGGAGTTCTATGTCTGAAGTTAACTTTGTTATTGGTAACAAAGAAAAACTTGACGATAAATTTTGGGGTAATTTTAATTTAGATGTAAATCTTGAAAATAATAATAAAGTTTTTGTTCAAA
>CABXSI010000019.1 GCA_902514865.1 uncultured SAR116 cluster alpha proteobacterium | reverse complement strand
GTCTTTAGCACTAAATCTAACTGCTTCAACTTCTATTAGCATTTTAGCAGTTATCCTTGATATAACACTTTTTTCGGGGAAACTAGTTGAAAACATTTTTAATTTTTCCTTATCTAAACATGTTTATTAAGTATTTAATCTTCATACATTTGAAACATTTACTTACCTAACATTTTCAAAATATAAAGTATTCAGATAAATGATTAAATGAATATTTAAAAATAGAGTCATAAATCAGTAAAATATATTATTCATAATCATTTAAAAATTTATTTAATGTTGAAACACTTTTCATAAAATCTTTTATCTCCATTCTTTCATTTGGATTATGAGATCCCTTGTCATTTCTTATAAAAATCATTCCTGTTTTTATACCCTGATTTGAAAATATAGCGGCATCATGAGTTGCGCCACTTGCTACAGAAGCTCTTGGGAAACCTAAAGACTCACTTGCATCTAAAAGTTTTTTTACAATTTCTTGGTTACATTCAGCTGGATCTGATTTAATTACATTATCAAACTCAAAATAGACCCCTTTTTCTCTTTCTATTGTTTTACATTCCGATCTTAATAATCCTTCTAATGCGTCCAGAGTTGAAAGATCTTGGCTCCTTGATTCAAAACTAAATAAAATTTCTCCAGGTATTCTAGACATAGCCTGATTATCACTATTTGTATGAAAAATACCTGAAGTTAGAACAAGATCACCACCATGTTGTTCTATTGTATTCCAATGATCGTCCATACGAGTTATCAAATCGGCACCAGCAAAAACAGCATCTTTTCTTAAATATCTTGGAATAGTACCGGAATGTCCAGCTGTACCCTTACATCTTATTTTATGATGACGATAATTACCTCGAATCCCAGTAACAACTGCAATTGGCCAATTTTTATCCACTAAAATAGGGCCTTGTTCAATATGTATTTCTATAAAAGCTTCAACCTCATTTTTATTTATTAAAGTTTTACATTTTCTAATCTGATCTAATTTTACACCAGATTCTGTCATAGCTTTTGATAATTTTTTTCCATTGCTTCTATGAGTAGAATTTAAATCTTCTTGGGATATTAAACCAAACAATGCTTTAGAACCAATACAGTTTTTTCCATACCAAGCACTTTCTTCACCTCTTAATACTAACAATTTTATGGGCAAAGAAGTTTTGACTTTTTTTTCTTTCAAATAAACTAGAATTAAGAAACCAGCGATTACTCCTGCAAGTCCATCAAAATTACCTCCTTGAGGAACAGAGTCTATGTGTGATCCAATTAGTATGTGATTATTTTTTATAGATTTTTCTAATGATAAATAAACATTTGCAGCAGCATCTTTTTCAATACAGAAACCAAATTCTTTTGCTAAATCTAACATATAATTTATACTTATGGTTTCTCCTTTCCCATAAGATTCTCTAGAAACGCCAACTTTATCTTTGGTTAATACCTCAATTTCGTTAAAAATTTTTATAGCTAATTCTTCAATCCATGCTTCCTTATGGAGAGGCATTGTATTTTTTGACATTTTTTAACATCCAATATTTTTTAAATAAATATCATTGATTTAACTATTAATAAATGAATTTAAGATTCACTAAAATTTAGATTAAAAGAAATTACCTAAGAAAAACAAATTTGCCTTCTTTTGATTTTTCAACATTATACGAATATCCGTCTAAGTTGAATTTTTTCAAATCTTCTTCATTTATTAAACGATTTTGAATTATGAACCGGGCCATAGCTCCCCGAGCATTTTTAGCGTAGAAACTTATAATTTTTTCTTTACCATTTTTACGTTCCATGAAGACAGGAGTGATGATATTTAAAGAAAGATTTTTAAGATTTATCGCATTGAAATATTCATTTGAAGCACAATTTACTAGAGTATTTGTTCCAATTTTTTTTGCGTGTTGTTTCAGATTATTAGAAATTTTATGGTCCCAATATTCATATAATGAATTACCGTGAGATCCTTTTAATTTACTTCCCATTTCTAAACGGTAGGGTTCAATTGAATCAAGTGGTCGCAATAAACCATACAAACCAGACAAAATTCTAAGGTGTTTTTGAGCCCACTCAAGGTCATGTTGATCCATCTTTTCTATATCTAAACCTTTAAACGTATCTCCTGCAAAGGCAAAGGCTGCAGCTTTTCTATCTTGCTTACCAAAATCTGTAAATCTTTTCTTATTTAGCTCTGCTAATTGAGTGCTGATTCCCATTAAATCTTTTAAATTATCTGAGCTTAATTTTCTGACTTCAGTAATCAACTCATTTACGTTTTCAGCAAAAAGTGGTTTGGTTTCTTTAACCTTATTAATAGGGTGCATATTAAGTTTTTTCGCTGGGGAAACGACTACTAACATTTTTTTCTCCGTTATTACATTAATTAAAATAATGCATATACTTAGAAAAGTCTAGATAATGGATTATGTTCTAAATAAAAATTACCCACATCCAATTAATATGTTAAAAATCTAAAATATAAATTAGTATTTCTTAATCTTGGTCAATAAATGGAATTACTTTCCTCCAAAAAAACTTTACCTATTGTCCTTTTAGTAATTTTAATTCTGGTTTGGACTTCAGTTTGGTCTTTATTTAAAATCGCAATAGAAGTCATTCCACCTCTAAGTTTTAGAGTTATCATTGGAATACCAGCTTTTATTTTATTGATAATTCTTGGTTTTAAAAAAGTTAAAACAATTAGTGTTCCTAAAGGTGATTGGAAATCTTTAATATTGATAAGTTTTTTTAATGTCACCTTATGGCAAGTATTAATGTTGTATGGAATAAGTATGCTTGGTGGAGGAAGAGCTGCTGTTTTAACGTATACAATGCCTGTATGGGCAACAATTTTTGCAACTATTTTTGGTTATGAAAGAATTAATATTTCTATTATATTTTCTTTAGTTTTAGGAATGATGGGTATTTTTTTTCTTTCTTTTGAAATAAATGTTTTTGAAAATATTTTTGGTTTTCTCATCACCTTATCTGCTGGCTTAAGCTGGGCAATAGGGACTATGATAGTAAAGTATGGTGGAATTAAATCTGATGGATTAATTGTGGCAGGTTGGCAGCAAATTATTGGAATAATCCCTATTATACCATTTGCTTTATATTTTGATCTAAACAATTTTGGATCTTTTAATTATATACATTTTTTTATTATTTTATACGGTATATTTTTGTCAAGCGCATATACCTATTGGGCTTATTTTACAATTTTACAAAAATTTTCAGTCAACGTAACATCTATATCTGTCATGGCAGTTCCCATTTTAGCCATATTAGTAGATTATATTTTTGTAGATGTTGAATTCTCTTGGTTAGATGTTTTAGCCTTAATTTTCATAGTGTCTGGTATATACATAGTTGCAACAAAGCCATTCAACAAAACTAAAAAATCAGTCAACTAAAAAATTACTTAAGTCCAAATCTTTAGAAATATTAATCTCATTGATTTCTCCTTTTGAAACTTCAACTCTTGCTCCAGTATCTCTTAATTTTTTTAAGACCTCCTCACCAAATAATTTCCATGTTTTTTCTTCAAGTTTTTTGCTTGGCCAAACTGTCATAGAATATCTTTGTGTATCAGAAACATCCACAGACATTCTTAGGAGCATTCCTTCTGCAAACCCCTTTTTTTTTCCTATTTGTACTAAAAGATTTGAGGCTGCTTCTTTGGAGAAGTCATTCATAAAAGATAATTTTACAATTCTTACATACATTTACTTAACCAGATAATATCAAATTAAATTTTAAGTAGAAAATGTTCCAAAATAAAAAAATAATCAAGAAGATCTTTGTTAATCAATTTTTCATTGGATTTATGGCCTTCAGATCCTGTTCCAGGTCCAATATTGATAATATTAACATCATCATCTGCAAAATATCTACCGTCGCTTACGCCAATTGAAGATAAAAATTTTGGTTTTTTACCCGTAATAACTTCTTTAGAATTAGATAATTCTTTCAGATAAAGATTAGATTTATTTGACTTAAATGGGTTTGTGCCAGTAAGAAATTTTATTTTTGCAGATTTATCAATTCTTAAAATAAAGTTTTTAATTTCAGCAAAAGCTTTTCTCACATCTTCTTTATGTGTAATTCGTCTATCAATCATTATATTAGTTTCAGAAGGTACAACATTTACATTTTCTCCGCCAGATACAATTCCTATATTAATTGTAGATTTATGTGTTCCAACGTCATATTGTTTTAGTTCTTTTTTAAATTTTGAACTAAGTTCACTTATTATTTTTGCAGATTTTTCAATTGAATTTTTTCCTTTATGAGGCTCACCTGCATGAGAAGTTTTACCTAAAACATTAACCTCTACCCAAAAAACTCCTCTTTCTTCTATAACAAAATTGTTGTTAGTTGGAGCACCTAGTATTAGGGTATGTGGTTGTATTATCTTTGATTTTCTTAGATATTCTGTACCATCTGGTCCTAAATTCTCTTCATCTGTTACAAAAGTAAAAACTACATTTTCTCTAATATCAGGAAACAATCTTTTAAAATTTTTTGCTAAATATAAATGTACTGCTGCACTTCCTTTGCAATTAACCGCGCCGAGACCATATGAATAATCTTTTTCAATTTTAAGACCATATGGGTCACTTTTCCACTCGCTCAAAATTGGCCTAACAGTGTCTATATGTGAGTTAAAGACAATTGATTTTTTTAAACCTTTATAATTTGAGGCTACAATATTAATTTTCTCTTCATTAACACCAAAAGATTTAATCTCTAACCCACTATCTTTAAGATATGAATTTACAAAATTACCAAAATCTTTACTACTCCCTGGAGGATAACAAGTATCTATCTTAACAAGTTCTTTTAATAAATTTAATAATTCTTTTTGAATATTTTTTTTCATTTTAAACACAAAGAGCCTTTTCAGGTTTAGTTTTATTGTAAATTAAATATTTGTATATTGGCGGAGAGGAAGGGATTCGAACCCTTGAGAGGCGTTAACCCCAACACGCTTTCCAGGCGTGCGCCTTAAACCGCTCGGCCACCCCTCCAAAAAAATAGCACTTTACATCATCGAATTTTAAGGAGCAAGATAATATAAGATATTATTTTATTGAAATTGTAATTATAAGTCTTAAATTAATCTCAAATTAAACTTCTGGGATTTTAAAGTTGATAATAGGAAGAATTTTCATACTTTTAGGCATAAGTTCTTTTGTTCTAACACTTATTAGCAACTACTTTGATATAATTTTACAAATTGATAATAAAAGTGAAATTACTCAGTTGGGACAATTTTGGTTTTATTTTGCTCCAAATAGTCTGCAAGTAGCAGAAGCTATAGTCAGCAGATATATTGATCCTTGTTCAGCTCTAGAGGTTTTAAATTGCTCTGGATTTATTTGGCATCCTTTTATATCATCTATATTATTATTACCAGCAGCTCCTTTTTTGGCACTATTAAGTTTTCTATTTATAGGATTTGGAATAAGGAAGTCAGGTAGGAAAAAGATAAGTGTTCAAACATCTAATTCAAAAAGAGTTTAATTTAATTATCACCCATTTTTAGTGCTTCAAAAAACGCATTCTGAGGTATCTCAACGCTACCAAACTGCCTCATTCTTTTTTTACCTGCTTTTTGTTTTTCTAACAGTTTCTTTTTACGGCTGATATCACCACCATAACATTTTGCTGTAACATCTTTTCTCATAGCTGATATGGTTTCTCTTGCAATAACTTTTCCTCCAATGGCAGCTTGTAAAGCAACCTTAAAAAGTTGCCGCGGTATTAAATCTTTTAATCTTGTACATATAGCACGACCTCTATTTTCTGCTTGATCTCTATGACTAATCATGGCTAAGGCGTCAACAGGATCCCCATTAACTAATATTGATACACGGACAAGATCTCCCTTCTTATAATTATCCATTTGATAATCAAAACTCGCATAACCTGAGGTCATACTTTTCAATTTATCATAGAAATCAAAAACTACTTCGTTCAGAGGCAATTTATAAACAATCATAGCTCTGGTTCCGGCGTATGTTAAATCTATCTGCTCCCCCCTTCTTTCAGTGCAAAGTGTTAATACTGAGCCAACATATTCGTCTGGAACCATTATAGTCGCTTTGATCCATGGTTCTTCTATGTAACTGATATGGTTTATATCAGGTAAATCTGCTGGATTATGAAGCAACTCATTCGTGTTATCGCTTTTTTGAACTTTGTAAACTACTGAAGGAGCAGTGGAGATTAGTTCTAAGTCAAACTCTCTAGTCAATCTCTCTCTTATTATTTCCATATGTAAAAGACCTAAAAAACCACACCTAAAACCAAAACCTAAGGCTGCTGAGGTTTCAGCTTCAAAACTAAAAGATGCATCATTTAAAGACAATTTACTTAATGCTTCTCTTAAATCAGAAAATTGAGCATTATCCATAGGAAAAAGACCGCAAAAAACAACTGGCACTGAAGGTTTAAATCCAGGCAACATAGTTTCCACAGGATTACGATCTTCAGTTATAGTATCTCCAACTTTACAGTCAGCCACAGTTTTTACAGAAGCTGTTATAAAACCAATTTCACCTGGTCCGAGCATGTCCACATCCATTATTTTGGGTGTAAATATACCTAGTTTTTCAATTGTATGTGATACTTTTGTTGACATAAAACGAATTTTTTGACCCTTTTTTAATGTCCCATTTACAACCCTTACTAATGTAAGGACACCTAAATAAGGATCGTACCAACTATCTATGAGAAGGGCTTGTAAAGAGGCACTCGCATCTCCAACAGGTGGATCTAATTTTTCTACCAAAGAAGATAAAACTTCTTTTATTCCTAAACCTGTTTTTGCCGAAACTTCTATTCCTTCCTCACCTGGCAAACCTATAACATCTTCAATTTGTTTTCTTATTCTTTCAGGTTCAGAAGCTGGCAAATCTATTTTATTAAGTACAGTTACAATTTCATGATTAACTTCAATTGCCTGATAAACATTGGCGAGGGTCTGTGCCTCCACACCTTGAGAAGAATCTACAACAAGCAATGATCCTTCACACGCTGACAAAGATCTAGAAACTTCATAAGCAAAATCGACGTGCCCAGGGGTATCCATTAAATTCAATGTATATGTTTTATCATCCTTATGTTTGTATAATAGTCTAACAGTTTGAGCCTTTATGGTAATTCCTCTTTCTCTTTCAATTTCCATATTATCAAGCACTTGTTCCTTCATCTCCCTATCCGCTAAACCTTTGCATTCTTGTATCAACCTATCAGCAAGTGTTGATTTACCATGATCAATATGAGCTATAATAGAAAAATTTCTTATTAGATTAATATCTGTCATTAAAATCCTACAATTCAAAATTAATTCTAACTTTAATTATATAACTGCAAAGTAGTTTTAAACATACTTTTTGGCAATGTTAAAAATTTTAAAAAACTTCTTAGAACTTGACTAAATAATTATACAATTGATAAAGTCTTTTTACTATGAAAAATAATAATTCAAATCCTGTAAAAGTTCTTAATTTATTAAGAAACCCGTGCTCTAAGGAGTTCGGGTTAATTTTTGTTAAATAATTAAATTAAGTTTTGAGCTTATAATAAAGGTCTAGAATTATGAATAAAAACTACAATAAGTATAATCCGTATCCTGCTGTACAAATTTCCGATAGGCAATGGCCTAATAAAATAATAACGAAAGCACCAACTTGGTGCTCAGTTGATTTACGAGATGGTAATCAGGCGCTAGTTGAACCTATGGACTCAATTAGAAAAATGCGCATGTTTAAGCAATTAGTCAACATGGGCTTTAAAGAAATTGAAATAGGCTTCCCATCTGCATCTGATACCGATTTTAATTTTGTTAGAGAATTGATAATAGAAGGACACATACCCGATGATGTAACAGTGCAAGTACTTACTCAATCAAGAGAACCGCTAATTATAAAGACTATAGAAAGTCTAAAAGGGTGTGAAAATGCAATTATCCATCTTTACAATTCTACTAGCACTTTACAAAGAGAAGTTGTTTTCAAAGAGACTATGGAAGGTGTTAAAAAAATAGCAACTGATGGAGCTAAAATAATTGCCGATCATTTGTATCAATTAGTTTCATCTAATATAAGATTACAATATTCTCCTGAGAGTTTTACAGGAACAGAACTACCATACGCCCTAGAAGTTTGTGAAAATGTTTTAGATGTATGGCAAGCTAGTGTTGATAAGCCCGTAATAATTAATCTTCCAGCTACTGTTGAAATGTCCACCCCAAATATTCATGCAGATCAAATAGAGTGGATGGGAAATAATTTTAGCGAAAGAAAAAGGGTGATTTTATCACTACATCCTCATAACGATCGGGGTACGGCTATAGCTGCAACCGAACTAGGCTTAATGGCAGGGGCAGATAGAGTTGAAGGAACTTTATTTGGAAATGGTGAACGTACTGGTAACGTTGACTTGGTAACATTAGGGCTTAACTTATTTACCCAAGGTATAAATCCAAATCTAGATTTTAGCAAAATAAATAATTTGATAGATACTGCAGAGTTTTGTAATAGGCTTCCAGTTCATGAAAGACATCCTTATGCGGGATCACTAGTGCATACAGCATTTTCAGGCAGTCATCAAGATGCTATAAGAAAAGGAATGGATAATATAGAAAACTCAAAAGGTGAGAAATGGGCTGTCCCATATTTACCTATTGATCCAGCTGACATTGGTCGAACATATGAGGCTATAATACGAGTTAACAGTCAGTCTGGAAAAGGTGGAACTGCTTGGTTGTTAGAAACGGATTATCAAGTAAGATTGCCAAAAGGTGCAGAAATAGAATTGTCAGCCAATGTTCAAAAAATTGCAGATAAGAGTGGAAATGAGATTACAAGTAATATAATTTGGCAAACTTTTAATGAAAACTTCATTGTAAAAAAACCATTTGAATTAATTGATTTTAAAGTCGAAGGGGCTAATAGAGAAACAAACTTAGAGATAATTAATGCTAAAGTTAGTTATAAAAATAAAATTATTCAGTTTTCTTCACAAGGTAATGGACCTATTTCTGCGTTTGTAAATGGAGTACGTGAGAATTTTGACTTGCAATTTACATTAGAAGATTTTGGTCAGAACACTAGAGGTGCAACTTCAAAAGCTGAATCAGCAGCATATGTTGAACTTAAATTTAATAATGGACAAAATTCTATTTTTGGATGTGGAATTGATACAAGCATAACTGTTGCGCCAATTATTGCTGTTATAAGCGCAATTAACAAAATTGAATCTTAGCTCGTTATGGAAAATAAAAAGATTCATCTCAAAAACAGAAAAGTTTTAAAAGTTTCAGGTGAAAATAGCATTGAATTCTTAAACAACATTCTGACATCTGATATTACCAAGTTAAAACCAAAAGAACTTTTACCAAGTGCATTATTATCACCCCAAGGTAGAATATTATTTGATATGTTAGTAAGTTCAATTATTGTTGATAATTCTTTATATGATAAATCAATTTATATTGAATATGATAAAGACCAGCAAGACCAACTAATCAAAAAACTAAATATGTATAATTTAAGAAGAGAAGTTTCGATAGAAAAAACAAGTTATGAAGTTTTAGTAACAACTAAGAATAAGAATTCTACAAATACTCTGATTGATAAAAGATTTTTTAACGAAGATCTCAGAAGAGTTTATGTTAAGAACCTGTCTAAAAATGACGATGTGAATAATAATGAAAATATAAATTGGTATGATTTATTAAGATATAAAAACTGTATTTTAGAAGGCTCAAAAGAAATAGAAACAAATGTTTCTCTTCCTTTAGAAACTAATCTAGATTTGTTAGGTGGAATTAGTTTTGAAAAAGGTTGCTTCATAGGTCAAGAAGTGAATGCAAGAATTAAATGGAAAGGTTTAGTAAAAAGGAAATATGTTCCGGTTACTTATAAAAGCAAAAAACTATCATATTTAAAGCTAATTGAACTTAATGAGAAAAAAATATTTTTAAATAGTAAAGAAATTGGAGAGATCGTTTCCTTATTATATAATAAGAATGATGATCTTTGGTATGGAATAGCCAAAATTACATTGTCTCATTTGTATAGTTTTGAGGAGGACAATGCATTAGAGGGTGATTTTTTAAACGAGAAAATTAAAATTAATTTTCCGAAATATATGCTTCCTCTTCCCAAAAAAATCCAAACTTCTTAGATTGACAAATTAAATGTTTCAACTTAATTATTTAAATGTTTCACGAAATTAATAAGTATAATGATACAAAATATAATATAATGCTATTGTACGTAATAATCTTATTATTATAAAATATTTAAATAAGGTTGATCGGAGTTTAAAAAATGTCCTCATTACTTATGCCAAAAGCGACAGCTGTATGGTTAATTGATAATACAACATTAACCTTTGAACAAATCTCTGAGTTTTGTAATCTTCATGTACTTGAAGTGCAAGCTATTGCAGACGGTGATGTTGGTCAGGGTATTTTAGGATTTGACCCCATACTTAATGGTCAACTTACCCAAGAAGAAATTGATAATTGCTGTAATGATGCGACATTATCTCTTAAAAAATCTGCTTCTTCATTACCAGAGAATAAAAATAAAAATAAAGGGCCTAAGTATATACCTTTAGCGAGAAGAGGAGATAAACCTGATGCCATTGCTTGGATTGTTAAAAATCATCCTGAAGTGAAAAATAATCAAATATCAAAATTAATCGGCACAACAAAAGATACTATTGAAAAAATTCGTACTAGAAGCCACTGGAATATTTCGAATATTACAGCTAAACACCCTGTTTTATTAAGTTTGTGCACTCAAGACGATCTTGAGAATGCTATTATTAAAGCTGGTGGATCAATACAGACTAATAGTGATGAAAATTAATTTACTTAAAAACTAGATATAATTTGTAAATAAATTTATATATTAATATTAACCTATTAAGAGTCTTAATATGGAACAAATCAATGGAAAACCTATTGCTGCTCTTATAATGGGCAGTCAAAGTGACTGGGAAACTATGAAGTTCTCAGAACAGACATTGAGCAAGTTAAAAATTCCATTTATTGCCAAAATTATATCTGCCCATAGAACTCCTGATAGAATGCATGATTTCGCAAAACAAGCTGAAAACACTTCTATCCAAGTTATAATTGCCGGTGCTGGTGGTGCTGCTCATTTACCCGGCATGATTGCTTCTCATTCAAATTTGCCTGTGATAGGTGTTCCTATTCAAAGCTCAGCTTTAAACGGAATGGATAGTCTTCTTTCTATAGTACAAATGCCAGCTGGTATTCCGGTAGCAACTATGTCTATAGGGAAGGCTGGCGCTATTAACGCTGCTATTTATGCTGCTAAAATTTTAAGCTTGTCTAATGATAATATCGGCATTATGTTAAAAAAATGGCTTTCTAATCAAACTAATAAAGTACCAGAAAATCCTAAAAAAAATGACTAATAACACTGATCTTCCAATATTACCTGTGGATGAAAATATAATTGGTATTCTTGGGGGGGGGGGCAATTAGGTAAAATGATCGGCTTATCTGCAAAAAGAGCAGGATACAAAACTCATTTATATTGTCCCAAAGGCGATAATCCCGCTGTATCAGCTGTTAGTAAAGTCACCTACGGCGAGTGGAACGACTTTGACAAGCTAGTAGAATTTTCAAATAAAGTCGTATGTGCAACTTCAGAATTTGAAAATATTCCCTCTAAATCCCTTGAATTATTAGCTAGCAAAACCAAAGTAATCCCCAATAGCATTGTATTCAGATGTGCGCAAATCCGATCAAAAGAAAAGGAAATGGCCGTTAAATCTGGTTTTAAAACACCTAAATGGTATTTGATTAAGAACTCTGACGATTTAATAACAGCCTCTAAATCTCTAGGCAATAAAGGTGTATTAAAAACTAACTCCCTAGGTTATGACGGTAAAGGACAAGTCAGGATTAGCAAAAATTCAAATTTGTTTGAATTGTGGGAAAGCCTAGGATCTGTTGAGTGTGTTTTAGAAGAAGAACTAGAATTCAAAAGAGAAATTTCCATAATGTACTTTAAGAGCTTTGACAATAGTGATGGTTTTTTTCCAATATCAGAAAATTCCCACAAACAAGGTATTTTAAATAAAACTATTGCTCCGGCAATTATAGATAATGTCATTGAAAAAGATTTAAGATTAAAAACAAAAGAATTATCACACAATCTAAACTTTTATGGGGTTTTGGCTATTGAACTCTTTGAACTTTTAGACGGCAGTATCCTGTTCAATGAAATGGCACCAAGACCTCATAACTCATTTCACTGGACCATGGACGGATGTGATAATAGTCAATTTGACATTTTAATTAGAACGATATGTGGTTTACCTGTAAAGGACGTTGAATGTAATGGAAAATGGGAAATGACAAATTTAATCGGAGAAGAAGTTAAGAATATTGGCAATATAATCAATAACCAGGAATATATATTACATTTATATAATAAAAAACAAATAAAGCCAGGTAGAAAAATGGGGCATTATAATAAAAGAATTATGTAATATTCTTTGTAACATAATCAAACGGTACATCCTGATAAACTTCATTTATAAAGTTAGTGAATAACAAGAATGCATAAGGTCGCCACCTGTTTATAGGATCTTTAGTTGTATCATCATTAGGAAAATAGTTCGCTGGTATTTCTGTCTTAATATTGTCAAGCTTATCCCTTAAAAACTCTTCTTTAAGCGTAATAGCGTCATATTCTAGATGGTTTAGGATAAACAAATCTTTTGTTTTGGGACATCTGACCATGCCTATTCCTGAATTTTGAGAAAAAGCTAAAATTTCTAGGCCAGAGCTAACAATTTCATTTTCTTTATTTTCAGTATAACGCGATACTGGCATTGGAAATCTATTTATAAAACCTTGCAGAAGCCTATATTGATTTTCTTGATTTAAATTATGATCAAATACTCCAAATAGTTTTTCTTTCATTGAGTGTTTATCAATATTATGAAGTATTTTTAATAAAGCTTGAGCGCCCCAACAAATTCCAATTTTTCTGAAAACATTGGTTGATGACCATAAAATAATTTCTTTTAATTCTTGCCAATACTTTACTTTCTCGAATGGAACAGTCTCAACTGGTGCACCAGTGATTATTAATACATCATAAAAATTATGTTTGATATCATCCAAAGTCTTATAAAATTCAATTAAATGCTCTTTTTTTGTGTTTTTAGGGATATAAGTTTCTGTAGTCATTAAAGTGAGTTCTATTTGTAATGGAGATGCCCCAAGAAGTCGTGCAAATTGAACTTCGGTTTGAAGTTTTTTTGGCATCAAGTTTAATAATAAAAACTTTAAAGGTCTGATATCTTGCTTTTCAGCACTGCTACTATTAATTACATCAACAACTTCATTTAGAAGTAATTCTCTTGCAGGTAAATTATCGTGTATTTTAATTGGCATTATATTTTAATTGAAAATTATATTATTTAGCTAAAACTAGAATTTTTTATTTGGTTTAATTTCTTTAAAACATCAAAAACAGATTTTATTTTCAGAGTACTTTTTGTTTTATTGACATTATCTGAAACTTTTTTAATGAAAGAAAAAGGTTTTTTTAAATTGGGTATTTTACTTATATCATTTAACCTTCTGTCTAAAAAAAGCGACGTCTCTTCTTGATCACTAGAAATGTCATTTAACCAAAAAAGTAGAGTAGATGAATATACAGCTGCTAATGAAAACCTTTTAGTATAAAAAGAAAAGTCAGTAGACTTATCTCCAATCATTCTCCAGATACTGTTGCAAGTTCTATAAAGAATATTTACCGATTTTTTTGAATTTTTAGGAAGTGCAGTTAGTGGTAGTGATGATCTAACAGCCTCTTTATATTTTTGGCAAAGTGAAAGTCTCATCAAGATAATTGTTTTAACTTTTTCTGGGACCCTTTCAGGTTTGGGATCTATCAATTGGTAGTTGTTTTTTACTTCCAAATCTATCATTTCTGAAAAAACATCTATGAAATCTATAGAACCATTTTTGAATAAATCTCTATAAATATCCATACGAACATCAATGTTTTTCTCTTGTTCAAAGTCTATATCAATTGCTCCTTGTTCTAGGGCTTCAAAACTCCATCCATCAAAGGGAACATGTGTAAGCATTGCTTTGACTAAGTCAATTTTTACTTGAATATGATCTGTTTGTTTTTTCATCATGCACATTACTAACTAAATTAAGAGGTAAATTATATACTTATCGCATATATCGAAACAATTGAATATAAATATAATAATTAATAATATTTAAAATACTTGCCATAACCTTAAATAATATGCTATTTCGCTATTTCTTAATTATAATAATTGAAAGTTTACAATATGTATGTTTCTGTTCGTGACAATAATGTTGACCAAGCTCTTAGAGTTTTAAAAAAGAAAATGCAAAGAGAAGGTATGTTCAGAGAAATGAAAAACAGAAGAGCTTATGAAAAACCTTCTGAAAGAAGAGCACGAGAAATGGCTGAAAGTACAAGAAGGGTTAGGAAACTTATGAGGAAGAGATTAGAGAGAGAAGGTTACTAGGCTAAAAGTAATACCATAACTTAACGAAACCGCATAAATATTAATTGCGGTTTTTTTTTGTAAAACTTTATAAATATTTGTAATTTGATATTAACATATTAATCAACACATTATAATGAGGACATTATATATGATCATTGGAAGTCCAAAAGAAATTTTTAAGGGTGAAAAAAGAGTTGCTATGACACCTGAAAGTGCAAAGCAACTTCAAAAATTAGGTTATCAATGCATTTTAGAATCTAACGCTGGCATTAATGCTAATTTTTCAGATAAAGCTTATAAAGACGCCGGGGTCAAGATCGTTAAAAGTGCTGGCCAACTTTGGAAAGAGTCAGACATTATATTAAAAGTAAGAGGTCCTGAAAAAACAGAACTTACAAAAGTCAAAGTAAATCAACATATTATAAGTTTTATTTGGCCCGGACAAAACAAATCTTTACTTGAACATTTAAAAAAGAAAAAGGTAACAGTCCAAGCAATGGATATGATTCCCCGAATAAGTAGGGCTCAAAAAATGGATGCCTTATCTTCAATGGCTAATATTGCAGGATACAGAGCTATTATTGAAGCTGGAAACCAATTTGGAAGATTTTTCACTGGACAAATTACTGCTGCTGGAAAGGTTCCTCCTGCTAAAATACTTGTAATAGGTGCTGGAGTTGCAGGACTTGCAGCAATTGGTACCGCTCAGTCCATGGGTGCTATCGTTAGAGCATTTGATGTAAGACCAGAAGTAGCGGAACAAATCGAATCAATGGGAGCAGAATTCCTAATGCTTGATTTTAAATCCGACGGTACTGGCGACGGCGGTTATGCAAAGCCTGCTTCCAAAGAATTTATTAAAAAAGAAATGGCGTTATTTAGGGAACAGGCTCCTGAGATTGACATAGTAATCACTACTGCTCTAATTCCTGGAATGCCTGCACCAAAACTTTGGCCTAAGGAAATGGTAGACTTGATGAAACCAGGTTCGGTTGTAGTTGATCTAGCTGCTGAACAAGGCGGAAACTGTGATGTAACCAAACCTGACAAAATGGTGGAGACAAAGAATAAAGTGAGAGTGATAGGGTATACAGATTTGCCAAGTAGGATGGCTACGCAATCATCTAATTTATATTCAACAAATATTAGGCATATGATAGATGATTTAACTCCTGAAAAGAATGGTATACCAATTACTAATATGGAAGATGATGTAATTAGAGGCGCAACTGTACTTCATAATGGAAAGATAACTTTCCCTCCCCCAAAGCCAAAAATAACCGCTATAGCAAAACATACTAACAAGGAAACAAAACAAAAAACTGTTGAAGAAATTACTAAAGATAAAATAGATGCTGAAAAAAAAGCAGGTAAATTACAAGTCATGCTTTTAGTTATCGGAGCTCTAATAACTTGGTTTATAGGCATTTACGCGCCCGCTGATTTTATGCAACATTTTATAGTTTTTATATTATCATGTTTTGTAGGTTATCAAGTCATTTGGAATGTCTCACATTCTCTTCATACACCTCTTATGGCAGTAACGAATGCTATTTCAAGTATTATTATAATTGGTGCTTTATTGCAGATGAAAACTGATAATGATATTGTAAGTATCTTAGCATTAATCTCTATTTTTATCGCGACAATAAATATTGTTGGAGGATTTATGGTTACTAAACGGATGTTAGCAATGTTTCAAAGAAGCTAAGAAAAGGATTTAGAAATGACTATTGGAATACTAACTGCTTCATATATTACTTCTAGTGTGCTTTTTATTCTTGCTTTAGGAGGCTTAAGCAATCAAGAAAAAGCAAAAAGGGCCGTATGGTATGGCATAGTAGGAATGGTAATTGCTGTTGTGGCAACTATTTTTGGTAATCAAGTTTTTTTAACAAAATGGCTTCATTGGTTAATTGGTGCAATAGTTATTGGTTCACTTATAGGAGCCATTGTCGCTAAAAAAGTTCAAATGACAGGTATGCCTCAACTAGTTGCTGCTCTTCATTCTTTTGTAGGATTGGCAGCTGTCTTTATTGGAATAAATTCAGCTATGTTGCCACATATAGAAATGTCCTCATCTCAGCTAACGATTCATAATGTTGAGGTTTTTATTGGTGTGTTTATTGGTGCAATTACGTTTACAGGATCTATTGTAGCTTTCGGAAAACTATCAGAAATTATTACAGGTAAGGCGCTAATCTTACCTGGGAGACATGCTTTAAATATAGCCATGTTGTTTGGATGTTTACTTCTCGGTTATATGTTTCTAAATCATGAAGGTAACTGGACATTAATTATAATGACAATTATAGCATTTGTTATTGGAGCGCATCTTGTCCTCGCTATTGGGGGCGCAGACATGCCAGTCGTAGTCTCAATGCTCAACTCATATTCTGGTTGGGCAGCAGCTGCCACTGGTTTTATGCTAGGAAATGACCTTTTAATTGTTACTGGAGCTCTTGTTGGGTCTTCAGGCGCTATACTTTCATATATAATGTGCAAAGCAATGAATAGAAACTTTCTGTCTGTTATTCTTGGTGGGTGGGGTGATACAAGTGGGCCTGCTATGGATATAGAAGGCGAAATGAAACCTATAGATATAGAAACTGTTGCATCTGCGTTAAATGAAGCAAATAAAATAATAATTGTCCCAGGTTATGGGATGGCCGTAGCGCAAGCGCAAAGCGCTGTTTCTGAATTAACATCTAGATTAAGAGCAAAAAAGAAAGAAGTTCGATTTGGAATTCATCCAGTTGCAGGTCGTCTTCCAGGACACATGAACGTTCTACTTGCTGAGGCTAAAGTACCATATGACATTGTATTAGAAATGGATGAAATTAATTCTGATTTTCCTGAAACTGACGTCGTCATGATACTTGGAGCAAATGATATTGTAAATCCAGCTGCCCAAGAGGACCCAAATAGTCCAATTGCAGGAATGCCCGTTTTAGAAGTTTGGAAAGCTAAACAAGTTTTTATATCAAAAAGAGGACAAGGAAAAGGTTATTCCGGTATTGAAAATCCCCTATTTTTTAAAGAAAATTCTAGAATGGTTTATGGTGATGCAAAAAAATCTTTAGACACAATATTACAAAATATTAGTTGATAATTATTAACTATTTAAACCTGATTTTTTTATGGCCTGCTGTTGTATTTTGGTTAATGTCGCTTCATTAAAGTTGTCGACTAAATCGTGGAAAATTCTATACCAATTAACTTCTGCTTTTAAATGCATAAAAACTGAGCCTAGTCCAACTGCAGCTCTATCCATTAAAACAAATTCTCTGGGAGGCTTTACACCTCCTATCTTTTTTAATTCTTCATGGACTTTTTCTGCAGTTTCTCTTCCATATTGACCCGATTCACTTGGATTAATTAATCTCACTTTATCTTCTAATAAAGGTTGATAAATGAAATTAGCCCATATATTTAATACACTTATTAGTTCTTTTGAGGGATTTTCAAAACCCCATCCTTTATAAGCATTAACTGCTTGTTCTTCATCTCCATCCCTAAGAGCTTTATACAACTCGATTACACCTGTAACAAAATCTGGTCGAAATATTCTTATGCATCCAAAATCCATTAAATTAACACCACCATCAGGTCGAATTGTGTAATTTCCTAAATGCGGGTCACCATGAATAACACCAAATTTGTAAAAGGGTATGTACCAAGCTTTAAACATATTCATAGCAACTTGATTTCTCATTTTTATTCCAGAATTATTAGCAATAAAGTCCATAATTTTTATACCATGAACCTTCGTCATAGTAAGAAGTCTATTAGTAGATAAGTCTTCAATAGGATCTGGCAAAGTAATTTCACTATGGTCTAATAACATGTGCCTGTATAATTTTAAATTTTTAATTTCGTGTGAATAATCGAGTTCTTCTTTTAATCGATCAGACAATTCTTCGTGTATAGCTTCAGTTGATATAGCTGAGTCATACTTTTCATATAATGAAAAAATTAGTTTTAACTGTTTTAAATCAGCTTGGACTGCTGAACCCATATCAGGGTATTGTAATTTACAGGCTAGTTCCTTTCCATCAATACTTTCAGCGAAATGAACTTGACCAAGTGAAGCGGCAGCAGAGGCTTGTTTATCAAAATCTTTAAAGTTAGTTAACCAATTCTCGCCTAGTTCGGCTTTCATTCTTCTTTTGACAAAAAGCCAACCCATTGATGGTGCATCTGCTTGGAGATGCGATAGTTCATTGACATATTCTTTAGGAAGTGCATCAGGGATAGTAGCTAAAATCTGAGCAAC
>CABXSI010000018.1 GCA_902514865.1 uncultured SAR116 cluster alpha proteobacterium | reverse complement strand
GATAAAATAACTGACAAAATACAAATAAAAATACTCAGATAGTACATAAATATTCCAACTTATAAACTTTTGATATATAAATATATCCTTAAACTCAATAATAGTTCTATGTAAATGTTTTTCAATTCTTATACAAGTTCTCAATTACAAAAAAGAGATTTAATTGATAGTTTTTACTTAAAAGTAGTCAAAGCATCTCGAAATAAATCTTTTTATGATGATCTTTTAGTGCCTGACACAATTGATGGAAGATTTGACTTATTAATATTGTTTTCAATATTTTTAACTTATTATCTCTCTAAATGTGGTTCTAAGGGAAGAGAATTATCACAAAATTTGTTTGATAAAATTTTTTTGGATTTAGATCTGAGCCTAAGAGAATTAGGTGCAGGAGACGCAGGTGTTCATATTAAAATAAAGCAAATGATTAATTTATATATGGGACGACAAAAAGTTTATTGTGATTGTTTAAAAAATAAAGATTTTAACAAATTAAAAAAACATATTATAAAAAATGTGTACAGAAATGTTTTTGACTTTGGTAATTCTCCAAATTTATTAGTAAAATATTGTGAAAAAATTTTTTTTGAGTTTGAAAGTAAGAATGAGAAATACTTTTTGTTAAATGAATTTAAATTCCCTAAATATAAGTGATATTTCTAAAGTGTTATAATACATATTACTTTGCTTAAGTTATGTGTTATTAGTAATAAATTATTTTATTAAACTTAAAATTTAGTTAATTTTTATTGGAGTTATTTTGACAAAATCTATTCACTTATCGTTGGATGCTATGGGTGGTGATAATGCTCCTCAAATAATAGTTGATGGAGCAGCTCAATCAAAAATTAGACATCCTTATCTAAATTTTTCTTTTTTTGGAAATAAATACAAATTATTGCCATTAATAAGATCTTCTGAAACACTTAAGGATTCTGAAATTATTCATACTGATGAAATTATAGATGCGAATGAAAAACCGAGTATTGCCGTTCGAAAAGGTAGAAATTCTTCTATGGGAATGGCTATCCAATCTGTTAAATCAGGAAAAGCTAATGCTATAGTTTCTGCTGGAAATACTGGTGCATTGATGGCAATGGCAAAATTATTTCTTAGGCCAATTGAAGGCATAAATAGGCCAGCAATTGCAGCTTATTTTCCAACAATAAGAGGTGAAAGTTGCATGCTTGATTTAGGTGCAAATATAGAATGTGATGCCAAAAATTTAGTTCAATTTGCTTTTATGGGACAAGCTTTTGCAAATATTGTTATGGGAGTTGACAATCCTTCAATATCTCTTTTGAACATTGGTGAAGAAGAACAAAAAGGTCTTGATTATATAAAAGAAGCCTCGCAAATTTTATCTAACTTAAAAAGTCAAATTAATTATACAGGTTTTATTGAAGGAGATAAAATAGCGCAAGGTGCTTCAGATGTTATTATTGCTGATGGTTTTAGTGGTAACGTATCTTTAAAAACTGCTGAAGGGACAGCTTTATTAGTAACATCTTATTTAAAAAAAGCATTGTCTAGCTCTTTAAGTTCTAAAATAGGGTATTTATTTGCCAAAAAAGCTATTAATGATTTTAGATTACAAATGGATCCACGAAAATATAATGGAGCAGTTTTTTTAGGTTTAAATGCTGTTGCAGTAAAAAGTCACGGCGGAACTGATGCTTATGGTTTTGCCAATGCAATATGTGTTGCAGTAGATATGGTAAAATACAACTTTATTCATGATTTAAAAAATAAAATTAGTACAATAGATCATGGCATGTAAATTTAAATATTAATGGAGAAATTATTATTTCTAATAAAATATTATTGACGGGTGTTGGTTCCTACTTGCCAAAAAATAAGTATTCAAATGATGATCTTACTAAATTTGTAGACACTTCTGACGAATGGGTGACAAAACGGTCTGGTATAAAATTTCGTCATTTTGTTTCTAAAAATGAAACAACATCTGATATGGCCGTTAATGCTGCATTAAATGCAATAAAAAATGCTTACATTAAAAAAGAATTAATTGATTTAATTATTGTTGCAACAACAACACCCGATAACACTTTTCCAGCTACAGCCACTCTTGTTCAAAAAAAATTAGGAATAAACGCACCTTCTTTTGACGTACAAGCAGTATGTGCTGGTTTTGTTTTTGCTTTGTCTGTAGCTAAATCTTTGATGAAAGATAATCATTTTAGTAATTGTTTGGTTATTGGGGCTGACTCAATGTCAAAAATTTTAGACTGGAATGATCGTACTACTTCAGTATTATTTGGAGATGGTGCTGGGGCTGTAGTACTGCAAAAATTTGAAAATATTGATGAAAAATTAAATGATTGGGGAATTTTATCTAATGTAATTCATTCTGACGGTAATTTATATGATTTATTAAAAACCAATGGAGGTGTTTCTAATAACCAAAGTTCTGGTTTCATAGAAATGTCTGGTAAAGAAGTTTTCAAACACGCGATTGACAAATTATCTTCATCTCTAGAGGAAGCCTTATCACTCTCAAATAAAGTAATAAACCAATTAGATTTTTTAGTACCACATCAAGCTAATCAAAGAATAATATTAGCGGTGGCTGACAAATTGAAAATTAATTCGAAAAAAGTAATTTCAACTGTTAAAGATCATGGAAATACTTCTGCGGCCTCAATACCTTTAGCGTTAGATCATGCAATATCTGATAAAAAAATCAAAAATGGTAATCTTTTGGGCTTTCAGGCAATTGGTGGTGGATTAAGTTGGGGGTCTTCAATAATTCGAATTGGGAAGCCACATAATTAAAAAAAAACTTTTATATTATTAAAATTATATTATTGTAATAAAATGAAAAAAACTTGGACAAGAAATGATATTATTGAAGCAATAAGTGATAATGTAGGACTATCGTTATCAGATTCTTCTATTATAATTGAAGAAATATTTGAGTTAATATTAAGTGGACTTGAAAATGGTGAAGAAGTTAAAATCTCTTCTTTCGGAACTTTTTCAGTAAGGCATAAAAAAACGAGAATTGGTAGAAATCCTAAAACTGGAGTTGAAGTGCCTATAAAAGCAAGAAACGTAGTAACTTTTAGTTCTTCAAATATTTTAAAATCTAAATTTAAATAAATTAAAGCTTAAATTTTATGTTTGAAGAAGATAACTTTTATACTATATCAAAAACTGCAACCATCGTTGGTGTTCAAACCCATGTATTAAGATTTTGGGAAAAAAAATTTTTAATTATAAAACCTAAAAAAAGTTCAAGTGGAAGAAGATATTACTCCTCCTTGGACATTAAATATTTATTAATGATTAAAAAATTGCTGTATGATGAAGGTTTTACAATTAAAGGAGCAATCAACTTTATTAACAAAAAATACAAAGATAAAAAAAGTTCTTACCAAGAAAGAGTTAATCAAAACATTTTATTGATAAAGTCGCTATTAAATGAAGGTTCGTCTATATTAAAAAAAAATTTAGATTAGTTGGTCATCTCTTGTTTATTTAAAAATTTATTAATTTCTGCATAATTCCGCCTTAATTTATGTTTAGAAGCTAAATTTTGAAAATAAAAGTTTGAAAAATCACTAAAAAAACTACGTGATAATGTTTTATGCAGATTATTATAAATTTCTTTATTTAAAGTGTATTTTTTTGTTTTAGTATTCAAAACTCTAACTGCAAAAATATAATTTTTCGACTGTAAATAATTAACTTCTTTATCTTTTATATCAAAAATTTTATTAATTAAAAAAGGATCGTTAATTTTATCTATTGATTTGCTTGATCTTTCAATAATAACTTTAGATGATAAATTCTTCTTAATTACTACTTCTTTTGCATTATCAATAGATTTTAAAATTAATTCTTTATTTAACCAATCATTATAAATATTAGTCTTAACCTTTGCAAAGGCTGGAGATTCCTCTGAGTTTTCAGCAATAACTTCAATTAAATTATATGTGTCTTCACTAGAATTAAAAATTTCACTTAATTCATAAACATCGGTGTCCCATACGTTTTCTAAAAAAATTTTATTTTTATTAAGAAACTTTTTTTCGGTTAAATAAGAGTAAATTAAACCATTTCTAGAAATCATATTTATTTTTTTAATAGGGACTCTGTTTTTAAATAATTCAGATTGTGATATTTCTTCTAAGTTATTTCCTTCCGCAATTAAATCTTCAACTTCATCTAATTTTTCAAAAAGAATTTCGACAGATAGTTCTTTCAGCAATTTTTCTTTGACATCTTTAATAGCATCTTCATAGTTTACTTCCTTTTTCTCAGCTATATCTATAATCTTATATATATTAAAACCAAACTTCGTTTTTATAGGTCCCAAAACTTCATTTAATTTAGCTCTAAAAATATTGTCGGCGCTATCTGATGGTAGGTCTGATTTTTCCAAAAGACCAAGATTTGTATCATTTTTTGATAAATTGAAGAATTTTTTTGCAAGATCATTAAAATCACCGCCTTTATAAATCAAACTCATAAATTTCCTAGCTTTAGTTTGGTCTTGTGTAGTTATCTGCAGAATTTCTCTCTTTTCTTGAATTAAATAATTAGACTTTTCAATTTCATATTTTTCATCAATTTGTTTTTGATCTATCACAACTTGATCTTCAAAAATAGAAGGATTGATTTCTAAGAATTTAATATTTCTAGTTAGGGGTATTTTATAATTTTCTTTGTTAACACTATAAAATTTTTTTAAAATATTATCTGAAGGCTTGGAAATTTTATTTTTGTTAATCATTTCAAAGATTTCATAATTAATAGCTCTTGACTCATTTTGCCAGTCCATTAATTTTTTTATAATTTTATCATCATAAATTTCATTAAATGAATATGGCATTGATATCTGTTTAAGATTTGCTTCACTATTGATAATTTCTAAATATTTTGCTTCTGAGAGACCTGCATTTTTTAAAGATTGTTGGAATCTATTTTGAGAAAATTTACCAAGTGGATCCTTAAATGCGTTTTCTTGACTTATAATCTTTGTTTTAACTGCCATTGGAACACTTAATTTTAAAGACTTAGCCTCAGAGTTTAATAACATTTCTTGTTCAAACTTTTGTAATACACTTTGATGTACACCTTTTTTGATAGCTTCTTGTAAACTTGGTCTATCAGGTAAAGAATATCTTATTCGATTTAGTTCATTAATGACTTTCTCAACAGTTACATAATCACTATCAACTATTAAAACTTTTTTTTCTCCGACTCCTCCTGTTAAATCACCCACCCCCCATAATGCAAATCCACAGATTAATAAAACAAGAAAGCACTTAAAAAATATAGACTTTGTTTGATTACGAAGAGCTCTTAACATTTAAATACCTGGTTCAATTGTTAATTTTTTTAAATTAATATACTATTTATGAATATTTAGAAATAATTTAATTTTTTATTTAGTTAATTTTGAGGGATAGTTATTAAATGTTTATTGCAGCTAATTGGAAAATGAATTTAGACAAAAAATCAATAAAATGTTTTGTAAAACATCTACAAAATTATAAGTTTTCGAAAAATTTACAGTTGTGTATCTTTCCACCTACAATCTATATTGATTTTTTAAGTGAACTTACCAAAAATATTCCAATTTCAATTGGTGGACAAAATTGTCATCATCAATCATTTGGAGCATTTACTGGAGAAGTATCAGCTTCTTCGTTAAAAGAATTTGGTTGTGATTTTGTTATAATAGGACATTCAGAAAGAAGAATTTACAATAAAGAAACTAATGAGAATATTAAAAAATGTGCTCAATTTGGAATTAAATCTAACTTAAAACCTATAATTTGTGTTGGAGAAAACTTAGAACAACGTGAGAATGGAAATGCTTTAGATTTCATTGAAAAACAAATTACTGATTGTCTACCAGAGGAATTTAACGAGCTAATGATAGCATATGAACCTATATGGTCCATAGGAACCGGAAAAATTCCTCACCAAAGCGAAATTAAAGAAATGCACAAAAATATTAAAGAGATAGTTTTTTCAAAATCAAAAAAAAATGTCAAAGTTTTGTATGGTGGTTCTGTAAATGAACAAAATATTCAAGAAATTTTGTCTGTAAATAATGTTGATGGTGTTTTAGTTGGGGGTGCAAGTCTTAAAATAAAAGATTTGCTTGCAATTTGTGGTTCAGCCGTTAAACATTTAAAAAATTTATAACTCTTAAGGATTGATGATGATTACTGTTATTCTAATTATTCACATTATATTAGCTATTTGTATAATATGCGCTGTTTTACTTCAGAAAAGTGAAGGTGGAGGATTGGGAATAGGAGGATCTAGCGGTGGAGCTGGAGGTGGTTTTATGACGGCTAGGGGCACTGCAAACTTTATGACAAAATTGACTGCATTTTTAGGTGCTTGTTTTTTCTTAACGTCAATTATTCTTGCTTTATTATCATCGAATAATGCTCCTTCAATTGCAAATGAAGTTGAAAAGTCTATAGAAAAAAGCTCAACTACGGAGCCTACTGTTCCTCTTGATAACTGATTAATTTATTAGGCTTAAAATGAATAGTACATCAGCTAAGTTTATTTTTATAACTGGAGGTGTCGTATCGTCTTTAGGAAAAGGGTTAGCCTCAGCTTCGCTTGGTGCGATTCTACAAGCTAGGGGATACAAAATTAAATTAAGAAAGTTAGATCCTTATTTAAATGTTGATCCCGGTACTATGAGTCCATATCAGCACGGAGAATGTTATGTTACTGATGATGGCGCTGAAACAGACTTGGACTTAGGACATTATGAAAGATTTACCGGTGTTAACGCAAAAAAGTCTGATAACATAACAACTGGTAAAATTTATTCAAATGTAATAGCTAAGGAAAGGAGAGGTGACTATTTAGGTGCAACTATTCAAGTTATACCCCATGTGACAGATGCAATAAAAGAATATATATTATCTGATATATATGATGAGGATTTTGTTCTTTGCGAAATCGGGGGAACTGTTGGCGATATAGAATCACTTCCTTTCATTGAAGCAATTAGACAGTTAGGAAATCAGTTGGGACTTTCTAAAACTTGTTTCCTACATGTTACACTTTTACCTTTCATAAAAACAGCTGGTGAACTTAAAACCAAACCAACTCAACATTCTGTTAAAGAGCTTCAAGGAATGGGTATACAACCTGATATTCTTCTCTGTAGAACGGAAAACATTATTCCAGAAGAGCAGAAGTCAAAAATTGCACTTTTTTGTAATTTAAAATCTGAAAAGGTAATAGAGGCATTGGATTCCTCTTCAATATATGACGTTCCCGTTGCTTATCATAATCAAGGACTTGACTATCAAGTTTGTAAACATTTTGAACTTGATTTGTCAAAAAAACCGGATTTAAGCCGTTGGATTAAAATAAATAAAATACAAAATTCATCTGAAGGTAATGTCAATATTGGTATTGTAGGTAAATATACATCTATGATTGATGCTTACAAATCTTTGATTGAAGCCGTTAATCATGGTGGATTAGCTAACAAAGTTAAAATTACTATTAAGTGGATTGATTCTGAATTAATCGAAGATAAAAATTCTGATATTAAAAATATATTTAAAGATATTAATGGAATAATTGTCCCAGGTGGCTTTGGAAAACGAGGTTCCGAGGGAAAAATCAAATCTATTAATTTTGCAAGACTTAATAATATTCCTTTTTTTGGAATTTGTTTTGGAATGCAAATGGCGGTTCTCGAATTTGCAAGAAATGTGTTAAAATTTGAAGATGCTTCTTCGTCTGAATTTGGTAAAACTAACTTATCGTTGATCGGACTCTTAACTGAGTGGCAAACAAAAACTGGTTTAGAAAAAAGGAGTGAAAATTCTAATTTAGGTGGAACAATGAGATTAGGTGCATATGATTGTAAATTAGATGAAAACAGTTTTGTGAAATCTATTTATAAAAAAAATATAATTTCAGAACGTCATCGTCATAGATATGAGGTAAATAATAAATTCAATTTAGATTTTAAAAAAAATGGTTTAATTTTTTCTGGAATGTCTCCTAATAATTTGTTACCTGAAATATTAGAAATTTCTTCTCATCCATGGTTTATAGGTGTACAATTTCATCCAGAATTAAAGTCTAAACCATTTAATCCTCATCCACTATTTTCTTCTTTTATTAATGCAAGTTTAAAACAGTCTCGATTGTTGTAATATCAATCCATGAAAAGTTAAATTATGAAACAAAACATTATTAAAATATCAAAATTTGAAGTTTCTAATTTACATCCCTTTTTTTTAATTGCAGGACCATGTTCTATTGAATCAAAAGATCATGCAATTAATCATGCAGGAGTGTTAAATGAAATTTGTAAAAAACTGGGCATTAATTTTGTTTATAAATCTTCGTTTGATAAAGCCAATAGATCAAGTAAATACTCTGAAAGAGGCATCGGTATAGAAAAAGGCTTAAATATTTTATCAGATGTAAATAAAGAATTTAATATTCCAACACTTACTGATGTTCACGAAAGTAGTCAATGCAAAGAAGTTGCAAATGTTGTTGATATTATTCAAATACCTGCTTTTTTATGCAGACAAACTGACTTATTAACGGCTGCTGCTGAGACGCAAAAAATTATAAATATAAAAAAAGGACAATTTTTAGCGCCTTGGGATATGGAAAATGTAATAAATAAAGTTTTAGACGTTGGAAACAATAACTTAATGTTGACAGAAAGAGGAACATCCTTTGGTTATAACACACTAGTTTCAGATATGCGCTCAATTCCACAAATGAGTAAATTTGGTTTCCCAATTATATTTGATGCAACTCATTCGGTACAACAACCGGGAGGGTTGGGCTTAACGTCAGGTGGTCAAAGAGAATTTGTTTCAATATTATCAAGAGCAGCTGTATCTATTGGTATTTCTGGATTATTCATTGAAGCTCATGAAAATCCTGAAAAAGCACCGAGTGACGGACCTAATATGGTAAAATTATCAGAACTAAAAAAATTACTTACTAAATTAATTGAAATAGATAAAATAATTAAGGTGTAGTAACTTATTTTTATATTGGAGTAATTATGATTTATATATCTGATATTCTAGCTAGACAAATTTTAGATAGTAGAGGAAATCCCACTTTAGAAGTGGATGTCAAATTATCTGATGGAAGCCATGGGAGAGCCGCCGTTCCTTCTGGAGCTTCAACTGGTGAATACGAAGCTTACGAACTTAGAGATAATAATTTAAAGTTTTTTAATGGAAAGAGTGTTCTTAAAGCTATTGAAAATATTAATGTCGAAATTTTTAATACATTTTCTGGAAGAAATCCATTTCAACAAAGAAATATAGATCGTGATTTAATTGAGCTAGATGGTACAACAAATAAAAATAAATTAGGTGCAAATGCTATACTTGGATTTTCAATGGCTGTCGCAAGGGCTGCCGCTAAGTCTCAGAATTTACCTCTTTGGAAATATATTGGTGGTATGAGGGCTAACACTTTACCTATTCCAATGATGAATATTATTAATGGTGGAGCTCACGCAAATAATGGATTAGATTTTCAAGAATGTATGATAATGCCAATTGGTTTTACTAAATTTTCCGATGCTCTTAGGTCAGGAGTAGAGATTTTCTATAATTTAAAAAAACTTTTATCTAAAAAGGGATTTTCTGTAGCTGTAGGTGATGAGGGTGGCTTTGCTCCAAATATAGGCAATATTGAAGATGCACTTTCGTATATCTCAGAATCTGTGGAAAATAGTGGATACAAATTGGGAGAAGAAATTTTTATTTCAATTGACGCTGCCGCCAGTGAATTTTATGAAAAGGGTATTTACACATTAAAAGGAGAAAATAAAAAATTTTCTTCTGATGATTTAGTTTCATTTTGGGAAAATATTTGTAATAAATTTCCTATTGTTTCTATCGAAGATCCATTTGATGAAAATGATTGGAACGGGTTTAAAGAGCTTACTAAGCGAATTGGAAAAAAGGTTCAAATAGTAGGTGACGATCTTTTTGTTACTAACAAAAAAAGACTTTTAAAAGGGATAAAAAATAACTCCGCAAATTCTATTCTTATTAAACTTAATCAAATTGGAACACTTTCAGAAACACTCGAAACAATGGAATTGGCTAAAGACTCTAATTTTGGAGTTATTGTTTCTCATAGATCCGGTGAAACAGAAGATGTTTTTATTAGCGATCTTTGTGTTGCTTTAAATGCCGGCCAAATTAAAACAGGGTCTTTGTCAAGGAGTGACAGAACTGCTAAATATAATCAGCTTTTAAGAATTGAAGAGATGATGGGAGAAGATGCTTATTATTTTGGCAATAATTTTTTTAAAAATTTTGATATATAGAATATAATAGCATGAATAAATATTTAAACAGAAAAAATTTACTTCTAAATCTAATGACATTTTTTTCTTTGCTGATATTTATTTTTTTTATATCTCATATTTTTTTTGGTGATAGATCACTCTGGAAAATTTTTTCATTAAATAATCAAATATCGTTAGCCAAAAAAGAATATAATATTTTGCTTGATGAAAAAGCAAAAATATCTTCAGAAATTAATCTTCTCCGGGATAATAATTTAGATCCTGATATCATTTCGGAAATTGCACACAAGTTATTAGGTCTTATACATTCTGATCAAATAGTCATTGATATTCCTAAATAATTTAAGATATTGTTAGGAATAATCTTAATTATTTGTTAAAAGATAAATTAATTATTTTGAGTTTTGTTTGCTAGTAATACAGGTTAAATATGAAAAAAAATATATCATCTTTAGTAAAAAATAAATCAAAAATGAATTATGATCTAGATTTATTAAAGGATATGTATAAAAAAATGCTTCTTATTAGAAGATTTGAAGAAAAAGCTGGTCAACTGTATGGTATGGGTAAAATTGGTGGTTTTTGCCATTTATACATAGGTCAAGAAGCAGTTGTTGTAGGCATTCAGTCTGCACAAATCGAGGGAGATAGTATCGTCACATCTTATAGAGATCACGGTCATATGATAGCATGTGATATGGATCCTAAAGGTGTAATGGCGGAGTTAACGGGTAGGGTAGACGGTTATTCAAAAGGCAAAGGTGGATCTATGCATATGTTTAGCCGTGAAAAAGGATTTTTTGGGGGGCATGGTATAGTTGCTGCTCAAGTTCCAATTGGAGCAGGTTTAGCTTTTGCTCATAAATACAATAGTAACAATAATGTTTGCATAACATACTTTGGAGATGGTGCGGCTAACCAAGGGCAAGTTTATGAATCTTACAACATAGCTTCACTTTGGCAACTTCCTGTTATTTTTGTTATAGAAAATAATAAGTATGGTATGGGCACATCTGTAAACAGGTCTTCTGCTGGCGATAATTTATCTGATAGAGGTAAAGCATATGGTATTGAATCTGAAATTGTTGATGGAATGGATATTATTGCTGTTAGAGAAGCTGCAATTAAGGCTATTGAATATTGTAGATTAGGCAAGGGACCCTATATATTAGAAATGAAAACTTATAGATATAGAGGACATTCAATGTCTGACCCAGCAAAATATAGGACTAGAGACGAAGTTGAGAAAATAAGAAAGACATCTGACCCGATAGAAAATATTAAAGTTTTATTAAATAAAATGGGTGTTGCAGATAAAGTTCTTAAAGATATTGATGTTGAAATAAAATCTATAATAGCTGATGCCGCAAAATTTGCGCAAGATTCACCAGAACCCTCCCCATCTGAATTATATACCGATATAACTATCAATTAGTGGTGATTAAATGACAATTGAAATTTTAATGCCTGCTTTAAGCCCAACCATGGAAGAGGGTACGTTAGCTAAATGGCTTGTAAATGAGGGAGACTCAATTTCTTCTGGTGATTTAATTGCAGAAATAGAAACAGATAAAGCTACAATGGAAGTAGAGGCAGTAGATGACGGTAAAATAGGTCAATTGCTAGTTCCAGCTGGAACTGAGGGTGTCAAAGTTAACACCCCAATAGCATTGTTAATTGATTCAACAGAATCACCTCATACTTCGATTAAATCTATTGCTGATAAACCTTATTTAGAAAAAGAAAAGATTACAACTGAGCTTAAAATAGAAAAGACTGTTACACTAGAGCCTAATTCAAGTATTATTACAGTAAGAGAAGCATTAAGAAATGCAATGGCTGAAGAAATGAGATCCGATAAAAAAGTTTTTGTAATGGGAGAAGAGGTTGCGGAATATCAGGGTGCATATAAAGTAACTCAGGGTTTGCTTGATGAATTTGGTAACAAAAGAGTTTATGACACTCCAATCACAGAGCATGGCTTTGCAGGTATTGGTATCGGAGCAGCTTTTGGTAACTTGAAACCGATCGTTGAATTTATGACCTTTAATTTTGCAATGCAAGCAATGGATCAGATAATTAATTCGGCAGCTAAAACACTCTACATGTCTGGTGGTCAAATGGGTTGCCCAATTGTTTTTAGAGGACCTAATGGAGCAGCTTCTCGTGTTGCAGCGCAGCATAGTCAATGTTATGCTAGTTGGTATTCTCATTGTCCTGGTTTAAAAGTTGTTTCACCATGGTCTAGTAAAGATGCCAAAGGATTGTTGAAATCTGCAATAAGAGATCCAGATCCTGTAATTTTTCTTGAAAATGAAGTTATGTATGGACAATCTTTTAGTTGTCCAGATGATGATGATTTCTTGATACCAATAGGACAAGCAAATATCGAAAAAGAAGGTTCAGATGTTACCATTATCGCGTTTTCTATAATGGTAGGAAAATCTCTTGAAGCAGCAGATATTTTGAATGAAAAAGGAATAAAAGCTGAAGTCGTTAACCTAAGGTCGTTGCGTCCTTTGGATATCGAAACTATAATTAATTCTGTTAAAAAAACTAATAGAGCCGTGACATGTGAGGAAGGTTTTCCTTTTGCGGGAATTGGTGCAGAAATATCCGCAGCCATTAATGAAAATGCTTTTGATTGGCTAGATGCTCCTGTAAATAGAGTAACGGGTAAAGATGTGCCAATGCCTTACGCTGCTAATTTAGAAAAATTAGCTATACCTCAAGTTGATGATATTGTTAACGCATGTAGTGAAGTGTGTTATAAAAGTTGAGTATATAAAATGAGTATAGATATCTTGATGCCAGCACTTAGTCCTACAATGGAAGAAGGCACTTTATCAAAATGGTTAGTAAAAGAAGGTGATAAGGTTGTATCTGGTGACTTAATCGCAGAAATAGAAACTGACAAAGCCACAATGGAAGTCGAAGCTATAGACGACGGAGTTATTGGTAAAATTTTAGTTAATGAAGGTCAAGAAGCAATAAAAGTTAATGTCCCAATTGCTATTTTGCTTCTAGACGGTGAAGATATAACAGATTTAAATACTGAATTAGATGAAGAAAAAAAAGATAATAAGTCTATAGAAAAAGAGACTATATTTGAGACTAAATTGGAAGATAATGAAGAGAATATAGTAACTAGTCCTGAACATATCTTAAATAGTGAACAAAAAGAAGAATTTTTAGATACAAATAACAAAAGAATATTTATTACACCTCTTGCAAAAAGAATTGCAAAACAAAGAGATATAAATATAAGTTTATTAGATGGTTCAGGGCCTAATGGTAGGATATTAAAAATAGACGTTGAAAAAATCAATGTTAATAAAAATGTCAAAAATATAAATATAGTCTCACCAGAGAATTTTGAACTAGTTAAAAATAGTGCAATGCGAAAAACAATCGCAGACAGGCTTGTTAAATCAAAAACCGAAGCTCCTCATTTTTATCTTTCGATAGATTGTAATATAGACGAACTTTTAAATATCAGAAGTGTTTTAAACTCTAAAGCTAAAGATAAATATAAAATATCAGTAAATGATATGATTATAAAGGCATCTAGTGCGGCTCTAATGAAAGTACCTAAAGCAAATGCTAGTTGGGAAAATGAAAATACTAAATACTTTAAAACTACTGATATATCTGTTGCTGTTGCAATTGAGGGTGGGTTAATTACACCTATTATTGAAGACGTCCAATCCAAGGGCTTGCTAGAAATATCTAAAGATATGAAGAGTTTAGTGGATAAAGCTAAGAGTGGAAAATTGTTACCGGAAGAATATGTCGGAGGCAGTTTTTCAATTTCTAATCTTGGTATGTATGGTATTAAAGAATTTTCAGCAGTTATAAACCCACCGCAAGGATGTATTTTGGCTATTGGATCAGGTGAAAAACGTCCAGTTGTTATTAAAGAACAGATAATTATAGCTACTATAATGACAGTTACATTGTCTTGTGATCATCGGGTAGTTGATGGCGCAGTCGGAGCTGAACTTTTATCAGAATTTAAAAATTTTATTGAAAATCCCTCATTAATGCTTTTGTAGGAATAAATATGACAAAAAATGATTATGACCTAATTGTAATTGGTGGTGGCCCTGGAGGTTACGTGGCTGCTATAAAAGCATCTCAACTAGGAATGTCTGTTGCATTAGTTGAAGACAAACATTTGGGCGGAATTTGTTTAAATTGGGGTTGTATTCCAACGAAAGCTTTACTCAGAGCAAGTGAAATTAGACATATGCTTGATAATGTTGGAGAGTTTGGTTTTACAATTTCTAACATAGAAATGGATATTAATAATATAACAAAACGTTCAAGAAAAGTTGCAGCTCAGTTATCGGGTGGTATAAGTCATCTTTTAAAAAAAAATAAAGTTCATGTTTTCGAAGGTTTTGGATATTTAGATAAAGGCACAGTTGATTCAAAAATAATTATTATAAAAACTGAAAAAGAGCTCATTAGAAAAAAAGCACAAAACGTTATTATCGCTACAGGAGCAAGATCTAGGAACCTACCTTTTGTGTCTTCAGATGGCATAAATATTTGGGACTACAAGACTGCAATGACGCCCCCAAAGTTACCATCTTCATTAATTATTATTGGTTCTGGCGCTATAGGAATGGAATTTGCATCCTTTTATAATGATTTAGGAGTTAATGTTACTGTTGTTGAGGCATTGCCATCTATTTTACCAAATGAGGATGAAGATATATCCAAAATCGTAGAAAATAATTTTAAAAAAAGAGGAATGAACATTAAAACAAATGCAACTTTAAAATCTGTAAAAACTCACGATAAATCAGTGTCTACTGAAGTTTTAGTAAATGGTAAAATTGAAAAAATTAACTCTGAAAAAATAATCTTAGCTATTGGTATTATCGCTAATACTGAAAATCTAGGTTTAAATAATTATAACATTAAAATAGATAAAGGTCATATTATAACCAACGAATGGTTAGAAACAGACGAAAAGGGCATATATGCTATCGGAGATGTAACTGCTGGACCATGGTTAGCACACAAGGCGAGTCACGAAGGCATTTTATGTGTGGAAAAAATAGCTGGTCATAAAAATATAATACCTATAGATAAAAGCTCCATACCTGGTTGTACATATTGTAGACCTCAGGTAGCCTCTATAGGTCTAACAGAAAAAAATGCAAAATCTCAAAACTTGAATATAAAGATTGGAAAATTCCCTTTTATAGGAAATGGTAAAGCAATTGCCTTAGGAGATGCCGAAGGAATGATAAAAACAATATTTAACAAAGATACAGGAGAATTGATAGGTGCACATATGGTTGGACCAGAAGTTACTGAGTTAATACAAGGGTTTTCAATAGCTAAAAAATTAGAAACGACTGAACAGGAATTAATGCATACTATTTTTCCTCATCCAACTCTTTCTGAAAGTATGCATGAATCTGTTCTTGATGCATATAATCAAGCTATTCATTATTAAAATAAACTTATAAAATATTTAATGATAAAGACAATGAATGAAATAAAAAAAATAAGACATCCAGAAAAAATACATAAGCCTGATAATATTTCACCCCCAAAGCCAAATTGGCTCAAAGTAAGAGCACCATTGGGAAAAATCTTCGATGAAACTAAAGGGTTATTAGATGATTTAAACATTACAACGGTATGTGAAGAAGCTAGTTGCCCTAATATAGGTAATTGTTGGTCAAAAAAACACGCAACCATGATGATTATGGGCGATATTTGTACAAGAGCTTGTTCTTTTTGTAATGTTGCAACTGGTAAACCTAGGGGACTTGATCTATCTGAACCTATAAGAGTTGCAAAGTCAGTAGCAAGGTTAAATTTAAGTCACGTTGTAATAACGTCTGTTGATAGAGACGATTTAAATGACGGTGGGGCAGAGCATTTTGTTAATACAATTACTGATATAAGAACATTATCTCCAAAAACATCTATTGAAATTCTAACTCCAGATTTTTTAAGAAAAGATGGCGCTTTAGAAAAAGTTATTGAGGCAAAACCTGATGTTTTTAATCATAATCTTGAAACTGTGCCAAGATTATACCCAACTGTAAGGCCGGGAGCAAGATACTTTCATTCATTGAGTTTACTTGCAAAAGTGAAAGAAATTGATCCAAACATATTCACTAAATCCGGAATCATGGTAGGACTTGGTGAGAATGAAAATGAAGTTTACCAAGTAATGGATGACATGAGATCAGCGAATATTGATTTTTTAACGATTGGACAGTATCTCCAACCAACTATCAAACATCATAAGGTCGAAAAGTATGTTGATCCTCCAGAATTTAAAAATTATCAAAAAATAGCACTTTCTAAAGGATTTCTAGTTGTTTCTTCTTCTCCCTTAACAAGAAGTAGCTTCCACGCAAGCGAAGATTTTGAAAAACTAAAACAAGCAAGGGTTAATTTGCACAATGGGTTAAAAAGAAATAATTAAATGAGGCACGAAGAGCGTAGGATTATAAATCATTCCCCATTAAATTTATTTAAATTAGTTTCTGATGTTAAAAAGTATCCAGAATTTCTACCTTGGTGCTTAGGTGCAAGAGTTAAAAATAATTGTAAAAATAATTTTGATGCTGACTTAATAATTGGCTTTAAAATATATAAAGAAATATATTCATCACAAGTTATTTTAGATCATGTCAATAAAAAGATAATTGTAAATTATAAAGATGGGCCATTTGAGCATCTTGATAATTATTGGATTTTTAAAGATAACAAGAATGGCTGTGAAGTTGAGTTCATGGTTGATTTTAAATTTAAATCAGTTTTTCTACAAACATTAATGGAAACGTTATTTTCTGAAGCTGTTCGAAGAATGGTAGGTGCATTTGAAAAACGAGCAGATGAGTTGTTTATTTAAATTTCTAAAGACTTTCAATAATTTCATTTGAAAGTTTTAATGCTTCTAAAGTTGTTTTTTGCCTTATTTTAAGCCTGTTTCCTATGAATAAATATTTCTTAGTCTTAATATTCTTTCTTGTTCCTATTCCAATATAAACAAGTCCTACGGGTTTAGATTTTGTGCCTCCATTTGGACCTGCTATGCCTGTGACTGCAATTGATATATCTGCACTCATAAGATCTAATACATTAGATGCCATGTTATAAGCAATTATTTCACTTACTGCTCCATTTTCATTTATTAGTTTTAAAGGAATGTTTAGAATTTTACTTTTCATATCGTTTGAATAAGTAACAACAGACGATTTAAAAATTGCACTTGAACCACTTATTGAAACAATAGATGATGCAATCATACCACCTGTACAACTTTCTGCAGAAGTAACAGTTAATTTCTTTTCTAAAGACTTATTCAATAATATTTCAGATTGTTTATTAATTTGTTCCCACATTTTCAACTCATAAAGTTTTTATCAATAATGGTTTGCCTAAATAAGTTAAAATAGCTGATTGAATTAAAAATGCAAATAATCCTGCAGCTAAATCATCTGCTATAATACCAATGCCACCAGGTAATTTTTCAAATTTTTTTATTGGTCCAATTTTTGTAATGTCAAAAAACCTGAACAAGAGAAATGACAATAGTAAAGATGTTAAGATATAATTAATGTTATCAGAATCTATAATACCTAACAAAGCTATGAATTGTCCTGCAAATTCGTCTACCACAACTTCTTTTGGATCTTTTTTGTTATATACTTTAATGTGAGCTTCGCAAATGAGATAGCTAAATACTATAAAAATAAATAAAAAGAATAAAAAATAATTAATTTTCAAACTGATTAAAATACAATAGCCAATGACCAACGCTAATAAAGAAGCTAATGTTCCAGAAGCATATTTTACACGGCCAATTGGATAAACCTCTGCAAGCTTTGATAAAAAAATCAAAAATTTTTTGTTATTAATCATCTAAAATTGTTTCAGGTATTTGTGCTGATGTTGTTGCCATAGCAGCAATTCCTTCTTGTCTTCCAATAAAACCAATACCTTCAGATGTTTTTCCTTTAATACTAATTCTTTTAGGATTGATATCTAAAATTCTACCAATATTTTCTACAATCTTCTGTGAGTAATTTAATATTTTTGGTTTTTCGCAAATGATTACTGTATCTATATTGTTAATTTTTCCTTTTTCCTTTTTCAACATAATAGAAGCATGTTTTAAAAAAATTGAACTATCTGCTTTTTTCCATTTATTATCTGATGGAGGAAATAACTTACCGATATCACCTTTGTTTATTATCCCTAAAATACTGTCAGTTATTGCATGTAGAAGCACATCAGCATCTGAATGACCAATTAATGAGTTTATATTTTTTATCTTAATACCACCTAAGTTGATAAAGTTTAAATTAGTACTTTTTTTAATGTCAAATCTATGTATATCAAAACCATTTCCAATTTTTGTTATATATTTGATATTATTATCAGACAAATGTGGCTCCAATAATTTTAAATCTTTTACATAAGTTATTTTTAAAGTAAGAGGATCACCTTCAATTGCAATAACTTCCATTCTATTGCTTAAAAAAAGAGAGCTTTCATCCTCATAAATTTTATTACTTTTTTTATGAGCATTAAATAAATGTTTATAATTACATAATTGTGGTGTTTGGACTAATACTTTATCTTGTCTATTTACAACTTCTTTGATTAATTTTTTTGATACAGTTCTTATGGAGTCTGTGAGATTTAAAGTTGGTACAACACATGTAATATCTTTATCATAGAACTCAAGTAATTTTTCAATGACGTTAGATGATACCAATGGTCTAGCTGTGTCATGAATTAATACATATTTAGGATTAAAATTATCTATTGCAACTAGTGCGTTATAAACACTTTCATGTCTTTCTTTACCACCCAAAATTGGTAATAAAATATTATATTTTTTATTTATTTCATTTACTTTTGTTAAATCTTTTTGATTAGATACAACTTGGATTGGTACATCTTTAAGATATTTTTGAAATCGAATTATATTTTTTTCTAATA
>CABXSI010000017.1 GCA_902514865.1 uncultured SAR116 cluster alpha proteobacterium | reverse complement strand
TAATAATATTAAACAAAATAAGAGGTCTATTTATACTGGTAATCCCATAAGAAAAGAATTTTACGAAATTGGAAAGATTAAGTACCTACCGCCTACAAAAAAGAGTTTTTTTTATATTTTGATATATGGAGGAAGTCTTGGATCAAGATTTTTTTCAGAATATATAACTTCAGTTATTTGTTCTCTTCCTGATGGTATTAAGAAAAAAATAAAAATAATTCAGCAGGTTAGAAAAGAAGATCTAATGTTGGTTCGTAAAAATTATAAACTTAATAAAATTGATGCAGAAATATCTATTTTCTTTGAAGACATATCTGAAAAATTTAAGATTTCTCATTTGATTATCACTCGATCAGGCGGTTCAAGTGTTGCTGAAGTTTTAGCATCCAACAGGCCTGTAATTTTCATTCCTTTACCAACCTCTTTGGATAATCATCAATATAAAAATGCAAAATTTCTAGAGAATAAAAAGTGTGGCTGGTTAATTGATCAAACTAATAAAAACGTTAACGAACTAGAAAAATTAATAAAGCACCTTCTACAAAACCCCAAGAATCTTGTTGAAGCAAGTAACCAATTAAAAAAACTAGCAAATAGGCTTGAAAAATTAAGAGATAATAAAACACCAACAGAGTTTTTATCTGAATATATTTTAAAATTAATAAATGATAATAAAAAGGTTGTACCAACAACATGTTAAAAAGTCCAAAAAATTTAGGGGTTATTCACTTTATTGGTATTGGTGGAATTGGAATGAGTGGAATAGCGGAAATTCTGTTTCAATCTGGTTATTATGTTCAAGGCAGCGACATAGCTGACGGCAGTAATATCAATAGACTGAAAAAGCTTGGGATTAAAGTTTATATAGGACAAAAAAAATCAAATATCCTTAATGCAAAATTAGTTGTTGTATCAACTGCAATCTCCAAAAGAAATGTAGAATATGTGACAGCAAAAAAAATGTTCCTACCAGTAGTTCATCGATCTGAAATGCTGGGTGAATTAATGCGACTTAAACAGTCAATTGCAATAGCTGGTACTCATGGGAAAACTACTACTACTTCACTAATAGCCAAGATGGTTGAAGAAAATGGCATGGACCCAACAATTATAAATGGTGGTATTATTTCTTCATTAGATAGTAATGCAAAACTTGGAAACGGTGAATGGATGGTTGTAGAGGCTGATGAGAGTGACGGCAGTTTTGCAAAATTAAATCCAACTGTTGCAATAATTACTAACATTGACTTAGAACACCTTGATTATCATAAATCAGAAGAAAATTTAGAAAGAGCATTTCTGCATTTTGTATCATCAATACCATTTTATGGTTTTGTTTGTCTTTGCATAGATAACCCACGAACACAAAAATTAATTTCAAAACTAGAAAACAAGAAAGTTATCACATATGGCTTGTCTGCTAATGCTGACATTAGGGCAACAAATATTTTTTATAAAGAAAACAAAATGTTTTTTTCATTAAATATCTCAAACCTAAAAGATAATAATGAAAATTATGAAATAGAATTTTCTATGATTGGATTACACAATATTCAAAATGCACTTGCCACTATAGCAGTGGGAATTGAATTGGATATTCCAATTACAAAAATTAAGAAAACATTAAAAAGCTTTACAGGTATTCAAAGACGATTTCAAGAAGTTGGAAATTTTAATAATATATCTATTATAGATGATTATGGACACCATCCAGTTGAAATAAGTGCGGCACTAGCTGCAGCAAGGCTTATTACTACCAAACATAAAATTATAAGTGTTTTTCAACCTCATCGTTATAGTAGATTAAGAGATTTATTTGACGATTTCTGTAGTTGTTTTAATGATGCTGATCATGTTTTACTTCTTGATGTCTATTCAGCTGGTGAAGAGCCCATTACAAATTTTGAAAGTACTAATTTAGAAATTGGTTTATCCAATTATGGACACAAGAATGTATTATACATGAAAGATCAAAAAACCCTTATGAAAACATTATTAAAACTTGTTGAGCCAAATGATTTAATTATTTGTCTTGGTGCTGGATCAATAACTAAAATTGCGAATAAACTTGAAGATAATTTATATTATGAATGTAAAAGTATTTAAAAATAAATTTAATAAGTGTATCGAATTAGACTATAAATTAGCCAAATTTACTTGGTTTGGTGTAGGAGGTAATGCTGAAATACTTTTTATACCCGAAAATGAGAAGAACCTTATATTTTTTTTAAGAAACAAACCCCAAGGATATAAAGTGTTAGTAATCGGAGCTGGGTCAAACTTAATAATCCGAGATAAAGGTATAAATGGAATTGTATTAATTACAAAAAAATTAAAAAATATTAGCATAGACAATAATGGTGTTATTTCAGCTCAAACAGGCGCTACAGACGCAGAAGTAGCAAGATTTGCAAGAGATTATCAAAGAACCGGTCTAGAATTTTTACTTGGCATACCTGGAACAATTGGAGGAGGTATTAAAATGAATTCTGGAGCATTTGGCTCAGAATTTAAAGATATTTTAATAGATGTAACAGCAATCAACCTTTCTGGTGAATTCAGAATTTTTTCTGTAAAAGAGTTAGGAATGGAATATAGAAAAATTGGAATAAGTAATGAGTGGATTTTTTGCACAGCTCGTTTCAAAAGTACTAGTGACAATAAACAAAATATAGAGGCTAGAATGAAGAAAATACTTCATTTGAGAAAAACAGCCCAACCTACTGGTGTCAAAACAGGCGGTAGCACATTCAAAAATCCTATTGGTCACAAAGCTTGGAAGCTTATAGATCAGGCTGGTTGCAGAGGATTAAAAGTTGGTGATGCAATGATTTCAGATAAACATTGTAATTTTATAATAAATTTAAAAAATTCTTCTGCTCAACAAATTGAAGAATTAGGAGAAAAAGTACAATCAAAAGTTTTTCAAACTTCCGGCATTAGGTTGAGTTGGGAGATAGAAAGAGTTGGTATTAAATGAAAATTATAGATAACATGCATGTTTTATTATTAAAAGGAGGATTTGGTTCAGAAAGAGATGTATCTCTTAAATCTGCTGAAGCGTGCTCTAAAGCTATAAAAGAAAATGGACTTAATGTATCAGAGATTGATATCTGTGAAACAAATATAGATATTTTAACTAGCATGAAAGTTGATGTTTGTTTTAATGCATTACATGGTAGCTTTGGTGAAAATGGTTCTATTCAGGGATTACTAAATTTATTAAAAATACCATATACACATTCAGGTGTAATAGCTTCTGCAATTGCCATGAACAAAATTTATTTTAAAAGATTGATGATAAATGCCACAGAAAATTCAAGTGATCCAATAAATTTTCCTAGAACATTAAAAATCTTACCTGACAGAAGTATAGATTTAAAAGATCATTGTGGAACCTTTGTCGTTAAGCCTACAAATGGCGGCAGCTCAGTCGGAGTTAAAATTATTACAGAAGGAAATCAAATTCCACTAATAAACAGTTCTACCTCTCACAACCTTATGGCAGAAGAGTATGTTGGCTCAAAAGAGCTTACAGTTACAGTTTTACAAGAAGAGCCATTATGTGTAACTGAAATTAAAACTAGTCATGATAAAGATTTTTACAACTATAAAGCTAAATACGAAAAAAATGGATCAATACACGAGATACCTGCAAAAATTCCAAACAACACATATAAAAAAGCTATGTCATGGGCCCTAAGAGCACATCAAATTGTTGGTTGCAAGGGTATATCAAGAAGTGATTTTAGGTACGATGATAAAAATGATAAATTATATATGCTGGAAATTAATACACAACCAGGAATGACAGAAACTTCTTTATCCCCAGAACAAGCAATGTTTTGTAATATAAGCTTAAAAAATTTAGTTAAGATTATTATTGAGGAGGCATCCTTCGAATGTTAAAATTAAAACTTAACAAGAAAAACCTGCTTAAAACAAAATTTTATGGTTTTGAAACTGAAAAGTTAACCAGGCTTATAAATTTATTGTTTTTATTATTGTTTACATTATTTTTTTGTGGATGGTACTTTTCAGATAGTTTACAAAAAGAATATATAAAAAATAAGATAATACCTTCCAATCAATTCCTTATCAACAATGGCTTTAAGATACAAAAGGTATTAATTACGGGAACACACAATTTATCTAATGATTATATCAAAGAAATTATCGAAATACATAAAGATCAAAGTATTTTCAACATTGATCTTTCATTAATATATAACAAAATTATACAAAATAGCTGGATCAAAGAGGTCTATATAGAAAGAGTTCTTCCAAATACAATCAAAATTAAAATCTTAGAAAAACAACCTGTCGCTATTTGGCAGAATAAAAAAGACAACAAACTTGTCACCGCAAAAGGTGACATAATCTTTCACGGCAATGTCAATGATTTTAAATATAATTTTCCAATAATTAAAGGAAAAAAATCAAAAGAAAACATATCCTCTATTTTGAAAATATTAGGTACTAATCAAAATTTTGCTGAGAATATTTGGTCATTAATATTTATAAATGAAAGAAGATGGGACTTACATTTTAATCAAGGATTAGTTGTGAGATTGCCATCGAAGGATATAAAAAAAGCATGGCAAAAAATCATTAAACTTCAACAAAATTTTAATATTTTAAATCTTAGGCTGACAGAAATTGACCTTAGAAACCCAAAACAAATACTTGGTAAAATTAATTTTGACAAAAAGGTTATTTTCAAAAGGAAACATTTATGACAGTAATGAACAATATAAAAAGATCCAATGATATATTTGCTGTTATTGATATTGGGAACACTAAAGTATCCTCACTAATAGGGTCATCTGCAAAAAACAATGACATACAGGTTAAAGTATTAGGCTTTGGACAACATGCGTCTTTAGGAATTACTAACGGTATTGTTACAGATATGAATGAAATAGCTAATTCAGTTGCTAAAGCAGTTGAAGGAGCCGAAACTATGGCTGGTTTTCCTATTAATAAAGTTACATGCAGCCTTTCTGGTGGTAGACCAATAACAAAAGTAACTCGAAATGAACTAAAAATCGAAAATGGTCAAGTTAAAAAAAGTGATTTAGCCAAGATCGAAAAAATGAATAAACATAAACAAATTACAAATTATCAACTCTTATCATCTTCAGTAATTAAATATTATATCGATAATAATACTCCAGTAAATAATCCAATAGGGATTCATACAGATAATTTATCTGTTGAAATAAGTAATATCTATGGGCAAAAAGGCGTAATTAAAAATATTTCAAGTGCAATAGATTTATGTCACTTAGCAATTGACAAATTTACAATATGCCCAGAAGCATCAGGTATCTCAACACTTATTGAAGAAGAGAGAATAAATGGAGCTATTATTATTGATCTTGGTGGAAACATAACAAGTATTGGTGTTTTTATTAACAACAAAATAATTTTTTCTGATTCTATTCCAATTGGTGGTATTCATATTACTAGTGATATAGTACGTGGATTAGGTACAAAAGCAGAAGATGCTGAAAAAATTAAGATATTGTATGGCTCAGCAATTTCAAATGAAACTGACGAATATACAAAAATTGATATTCCAATTATTTCTGATGATGGTGAAATTATAAATCAAAAGATTCCTAAAGCTATGTTAACCGCAATAATAAAGCCTAGGATAGAAGAAATTTTTGAGCTTGTGAAAGAAAGACTGACGTTTTTAAAATTTAGTAATAGTTCAATAAACAAAGTTATTTTGTGTGGTGGAGGAGCAAATCTTAACAATATTAGAGAACTTGCGTCATCTTACTTAAGTGCAAATGTTAGAATTGGTCGACCAATCGGACTTATAAATATACCTGAAATTGTACATACCCCTACTTTTTCATGCTTAACTGGATTATTAATTAAAAGTTTACAGCATGAGAAAATTTTTATTTCAAATAATACAAATCTAGGTTTGTCCCACTATTTTGGAAGAATTGGTGATTGGCTTGATGAAAATTTATAAAAACATAATTCAACTAAATATAAACTAAGGAGTAAAAAAAATGACACTTAATCTTACTATTCCAGAAAACATAAATGATGCTAAACCCAAAATTTCTGTAATTGGCATTGGGGGGGCTGGTGGTAATGCCATCAATACTATGATCAATGCGAATATAAATAATATAGATTTCATTGCAGCAAATACTGATGGACAGGCTTTGTCTAGAAGCCTAACTTCAAGACAAATTCAACTTGGTAAAAATACAACATTAGGTCTTGGAGCAGGTTCAGATTCTGAGACTGGTAGAAAAGCAGCAGAGGAGTCAATTGAAGAAATTGTTTCAGAATTAAGTGATGTTAATATGTTATTTATAACAACTGGAATGGGAGGTGGCACAGGCTCTGGGGCCGCACCTGTAATAGCTAAAACTGCAAGAGATAAAGGTATATTAACAGTAGCCGTGGTTACTAAACCTTTTGACTTTGAGGGGAAAAAAAGAATGGAAGTTGCAGAAAATGGATTAGCTTTGTTAAAAGAAAATGTTGATACTTTGATAGTTATTCCAAATCAAAATCTCTTCAAAATAGCAAATGAAAAAACCACCTTTGCCGAAGCTTTCAAAATGGCAGACGACGTCCTTTACCAAGGTGTATGTGGCATAACAAATTTAATAACTAACCCAGGAATGATTAATTTAGATTTTGCAGACATTAAAACTGTCATGGGCAATATGGGTAAAGCAATGATGGGTACTGGGGAAAGTTCTGGTGAAGAAAGAGCTAAAAATGCTGCTCAATCTGCTCTTAATAATCCTCTATTAGACGATAGTAATATAAAAGGTGCAAAATCTATATTACTAAATATTCAAGGTGGACCTGACATGGCTTTGTTTGAAGTTGATGAAGCGGCTAGTAAAATCAGGAATGAAGTCGATGAAAATGCTAACATTATTTTTGGGTCATCAATAGATAATAGTTTAGAGGGAATTATAAAGGTTTCAGTTGTAGCCACAGGTATTAATTACACTGAACAAGAAAATTTAGAAGTTTACCCTTATAAAAATGATAAAGAAACTATAGAAACGTCAGAGACCAACAGTGACATAATTGATAATATTAAACTCGAAGTTAAAAACACTTCTGTACAAGAATATGCTAACGAGTTAGAAGAAGATACAAATAGTCAAATAGATTTAGAAACTCAAATAAATCAATTGAGTACATACCCAAGTTCTCAAAAAGATAAAAAAGACTTTCATAATGATTTACATAAATCAGATTTATCTTCCCTAAATATTATCAATGGAGAATTAGATGATATCTTAGACCAAAAACCTAATAATCAATTTACAGAAAATAAACCTAAAACATTGTTAAATCGCTTTTCATCATTCTTCAGTAATAACAAACCTGAAGAAAAGAAATTAGAACCAAGCTTAAATGTAGAAAGTGAACCTTCATATGAAGAGAAAATTGCAAATTTAAGGGTTAAAGAAGAAAGGAGCACTGAAATTTTATCAAATACTAATAATTTTGATTTGTTTAGTAATAGAGATGAAAGTATGGTCGAAAACAATCAAATTAATCTAACTGATATAGAACAAGAGTCTAAAGAAGTTGATGAAAAAGTTCTTGAAATTCCTGCCTTTTTAAGAAGACAGGCTAACTAGATTAGATTGAAATATTTAGTAATTATATGTGATTTGTAATTTATATTAATTGGGTTACAAAGTAATCTATAGGTATATATTATGAATTACATTAATAATTTTTCGAGTTTTAATGATTGCAATCAACTAACTCTAAATAAGAAGATAAATTTTTCTGGAGTTGGAGTTCATAACGGTAGAGCTGTGTCCATGAGTGTTGAGCCTGCTGACATAAATACAGGCATAGTTTTTGTAAGGACTGATATCAAAAATAATAACGTTATTAAAGCTGTAATTGATAATACCATTAATTCAAGTCTATGTACTAAAATAAAGAATAAGTATAACGTTTCTGTTTCAACAATAGAACATCTCATGGCCGCTTTTAGTGCATTAAGCATAGATAATGCTATCATTAAAATTAATAATTCTGAGTTGCCTGCATTAGATGGAAGTTCTAATGAATATGTAAAAAAAATTATTAATGCAGGTGTTCTATCCCAGTCTGCATATAAAAGCTACATAAAAGTTTTAAGAAAAATTAAAGTAAAAGATGGCAAAAGATATATATCTATATCTCCATCTAATAAATTATCTATTAATATATCTATTAATTATCCAGACACAATTATTGGTAATTCTCAATTCTATTATTCTCATTCAAAAGAAAGCTTTATAAATCACTTGTCTGAGGCTAGAACTTACGCATTTTTTGAGGATATCGAAAAAATGAGAATTGCCGGTTTAGCTATGGGTGGCAACCTTAATAACGCTCTAGTAATTGATAAATACAAGGTATTAAATCCTGATGGTTTGAGATTTGAAAAAGAATTTGTTAAACATAAAACTTTAGATTGTGTAGGTGATTTCTATTTGTTAGGTATGCCACTAATTGGGGATGTTGATTGTTTTGCTCCGGGTCATAAACTTAATCAAATGTTCGTTAGAGAAATTTTAAAAGACAAAAAAAATTACGTAATTGAAAAGGGAATGACTAGCGAACACCCTGAAAAAATTTATAGTATTTTAGCTAAAAATAATTCTACAGAAAATGTAACTTACTTCACTTAACCAAAATTATTAATACTCGGCTAGTTTTTTAATATACAAATCCATTTATAAATAATAGAACTAAATAATGTTTATTTATAACTGGAAATTATTTGATGTTTAATATTAAAAAAAATTACATAATTTCAATAGCATTATTACCCTTTTTAGTTTTATTAATAAGTTGCAGTTCAAATGAAAAAGATAGTCAAACGATTTTATTAAATGATGTAGAAATATATAAAAATGGATTGTCATATTTGCAAGATGGTAATTACGACAAAGCTGTTAAGGAATTTGATAATCTCTATATAAACCACCCTTTTTCATCATTAACGAAAAAGTCAGAAATAATGACTGCATACTCACTTTATCAAAATAACGAAATAAACAAATCTATGGATAAATTAAAAAACTTTATTGAAATGAATCCAAAAGATGAATTTTCTGACTATGCTCATTATCTTTTAGCAATGTGTTATTATATTCAAATTTCAAATCAAGGTAGAGATCCTAGTTTATCATTAAAAGCTCTGAACTCATTCAAGCTTATAACAACAAAATATCCTAATAGTAAATATGCTAAAGACTCAAAATTAAAAATCCAATATATTAATAATTCTTTAGCAATAAACGAATTAAATATTGGGAAATTCTATTTGAAAAAACATGCTCCTGCTAGCTCAATAAAAAGATTTAAAACTATTTTACAAAAATATCAAAATACAACGTCAGTTCCTGAAACGCTATACAGACTAACTGAAGCTCTATTAATGATTGGACTTAAAGAAGAAGCTTTGAAAAGTAGTGCTATTTTAAAATACAATTTTCCTAACAATGAATGGAGTCATTTGAGCAAAAATGTTCTTTCTAATATTTCATCTTCTGGTGAAAAGAAAACTTTCACTTCTTACATAAAAAACTATTTTATTACAATATTTGACTAATTAGATGTTAAAAGAATTAATAATTAAAAATATAGTTCTCATAAAATCTCTTAATATTCAATTCAACAAAGGTCTTTCCGTACTAACTGGAGAGACAGGTACTGGAAAATCAATTCTTCTAGATAGTTTAGGATTAATTTTGGGAAATAGAGTTGACTTTAATTTAATTAGGAAAGGTCAAAACGAAGCTTCAGTTACTGCCATTTTTCAAGTTTACGAAAACCATACTGTAGCTCAAATTTTAAGTAAATATAGTATTGAATTTGAAAATGAGCTTTTAATCAGACGCCATATAAATTCTAACGGAAAATCTAAGTGCTTGATCAATGATATATTAATAACTCGTAATGCTTTATCTGAAATAACTGAGTGCTTGGTTGAATTACAGGGTCAATTTGAAGATCGGGGACTACTAAACGTTAAAACACACTTATCACTTTTAGACACATATTCAAAACACAATCATTTAATAGAAACTACAAGTAAATCCTTTAATAAATTAAAAGAATTACATAAAGTAATTGTTGAAACAAAAATCCTTGAAAAAGCGACTACTGATGATAATGAGTGGATTAATGATTCATTCAATCAATTAAAGTTGTTAGATCCTAAATTAGGTGAAGAAGATAAATTAAAAAAAATTAAGTTATTTTTAAATAACCGTGAAAAAATTTTTCTAGCTATTAATCAAGCCAAAACAATTATAAATGATGAACTAGGAATTGAAGATTTAATTAACAAGCTTTTTAAAACCTTCGATCATGTGAAATCAATTGATCGTTTGAATATTCATCAGGCCTTTGAAATTATGCACAAAATTAAAGTTGATATTGAAGATTTAAAATCCATTATAAATAGTGAAGCTAGCGAAATAGGTGATGATAATCAAAACTTAGAATTTGTAAATGATAGACTCCATGAGTTACGATCACAAGCACGTAAACATAATTGTAATATTGACGACCTTGTAAGAATAAAAAAGGAACTAGAATTTAAAATAGATCAAATTGATGACAATAAATTTAAGCTTGATAAACTCAAGAAAGAATATGAAGATCTAAAAATTGAGTTTATTTCAAATAGTAAGTTACTGTCTGATAGTAGGCAAAAAGCGGCAATAAATTTAGCTGAAAAAATAAATGATGAATTACCTCATTTAAAACTAGAAAATGCAAATTTTAAAGTTAAATTTGAAGAAGTAGAATTTGAAAACGCATCTGAAATTGGTATGGATAGAGTAATTTTTTTAGCATCAACTAATACTGGTACAGGTGCTCTTCCAATTAATAAAATTGCATCTGGAGGAGAGCTATCGAGGTTTTTGTTAGCAATAAAAGTAGTACTAGAAACAATACTTCATAAAAGAACAATAATTTTTGACGAAATAGACTCAGGAATTGGAGGAGCGGCAGCAAATGCAGTGGGTGTTAGACTAGCTAAATTAGGAAATAATTATCAGACTATGGTAGTAACACATTCTCCACAAGTTACGTCCAAAGGACATTATCATTATCTTGTACAGAAAAATAATATTGACAACAATATCATAACAAATGTTACTCAATTAAATGAAAGTGAAAAAGTAGAAGAAATTGCAAGAATGGTTTCAGGAAACGTAATTACTAATGAAGCTAGGGAAGCAGCTTCTAAATTATTAAATACTTGATAATATGAATATAGAGATTCTTAATAAGTTAAATTTACTGAAAGATAAAATTAGTTATCACAATTTAAAATATCATACTAAAGATGATCCTGAAATTTCAGACTTTGAATTTGATAATCTTTGTAAACAATATGACGATATAATTTTATCTAACCCTGAATTTAGCTTTTTAGAGCGAAAAGCTATTGGTAGTGAAATTTCTAATAAATTTCAAAAGTATAATCATCAAAAGCCTATGGGCTCTCTAGTAAATGGGTTTTCATTTGAAGATATTAATGATTTTATTGTAAGAACTTATAAATTTTTATCACTTAAAAAAGAGTTTTTGTTGGAGTATATTTGCGAGCCTAAAATTGATGGTTTATCAATATCCCTTTTATATTTAAATGGAGACTTAATGAATGCTGTTACACGAGGTGATGGTAAAATTGGAGAAGTCGTTACAGAAAACGTAAAAACTATAAGTGACATACCACATAAATTGACAGGAAAATACCCTAAATTTGTAGAGATTAGAGGTGAAATTTTTATGAAAAAAAGTCATTTTGAACAACTTAATAAAATACAAATTGAAAATAATAACAAAATCTTTGCTAATTCTAGAAACGCAGCTGCAGGTTCTATTAGGCAAAAAGACGTGAATATTGTTAAACAGCGTAAATTGAATTTTTTTGCGTTTACAATAGGTGAATATACTGAAGATTTTAAGTTCGATACTCAAGTAGATCTTTTGAGAAGATTTAAAGAAATGGGATTTATTATAAACGAGGAAAACTACTTAGCTCATAATATCAAAGATATTAAAAAATTTTATAAAAAGATTTTAATAAAAAGAAATAATTTAGATTATGAAATTGATGGTTTAGTTTATAAAGTTAATAGTAAAATTCTACAAGAAAGATTAGGAAATTTAGCTAGAGCCCCAAGATGGGCTATTGCTCACAAGCTTCCAGCTGAAATTGTAGAAACAACTCTTGTTAATATAGAAACTCAAGTAGGTAGAACAGGAGCTCTAACTCCGGTTGGCAAATTAGAACCTATTAGAGTTGGTGGTGTATTGGTATCAAATGTTTCATTACATAATGAAGATGAAATTTTAAGAAAAGACATACGTATTGGTGATACAATAAAGATCCAGCGAGCAGGTGATGTGATTCCACAAGTAGTGGGAGTTGTGAAAGAAAAGAGAGCTAAAGATTCCATTGTTTATTTCGCACCTAATCATTGTCCATCATGTAATAGCATAACTTTTAAGCCTGTTGGCGAGGCAGTTAGAAGATGTTTGTCAGGTATTAATTGTCCAGCACAAACTGTTGAAAAACTAAAACATTTTGTTTCAAAAAATGCGTTCAATATTGATGGCTTGGGAGAAAAATTAATAGAAATGCTTTTCAATGAAGACATTATCAAGGATTTTGCAGATATTTTTGCTATTGAAAAACATAAAGACAAGTTGGAAAAAAAAGTAGGGCTAGGAAAACTATCAGTATCTAATTTATTAAATTCTATTGAATCAAAAAGAAAAATTACATTTGACAAATTAATTTATGCACTTGGAATTAGACAAGTGGGTGAAACAAATTCTAAATTATTGGCTTTACATTATAATACATTTGAAAACTTTCGTGTTGAGATGGTCAAAGCGAAAGACAAGACATCCAATTCTTTTCAAGAACTTGTTTCGATAGATCAAATAGGAGAAAGCATTGCTGAGGATTTAGTTTTATATTTTAACACAAATTCTAATCTAATCATCTTTGACAAAATTTTAAATTATATAACTATTGAAAATATTAAAAAAAAATCAGTTATATCTCCATATACAGATAAAGTTATAGTTTTAACAGGTACTTTAAATAGTATGAGTCGTGATGAGGCTAAGCAAAATCTTCAAAATTTAGGTGCCAAAGTTAGCAGTACAGTATCTAAAAACACTGATTTTTTAATTATTGGTGATCAACCTGGCGGTAAAGCTAAAAAAGCTAAAGAACTAAACATACCAATAGTAAGTGAAGAAGAATGGGTTGAAATAATTCAAAAATTTAATGATTAAATTTGCATAGTTTTTCTTTTTAAAAAATTTAATAACTCTTCGTTATCTTTTTTAATAAATTTTTCTAAATTTTCATAAACTGTTTTATGGTATTCATTGACCCAGTCAATTTCAAATTTTGTTAGCATTTTTTTGTTAATAAGTTTTATTTCTAAAGGCACTCTAGTTAAATTCTGAAAATGTAAAAAATTTTCCTTTGATTTTTTTATATTGTATTTTGAAACAACCTCTAAATTTTCAATTCTAATACCATATTTTCCATTTTTATAATAACCTGGTTCATTGGATATAACCATTCCACTTTCAATATTACAATCCGATGTTTTTGAAATTGATATGGGACCTTCGTGTACACTTAAAACACTTCCAACTCCATGACCAGTCCCATGGGCATAATCTTTACCTTTTGACCAAAGTGCTATTCTAGCCAATACATCTATATCTCTTCCTTTAATATTATTAGGGAAAATTGCTGATGCAATAGCAATATGCCCTTTTAAAACTAACGTATAATTCTCAATCATCTCGGTCTCTGCTTCCCCTACTAAAATAGTGCGGGTCATATCTGTTGTGCCATCAAGATAATGAGCACCTGTATCTATCAAATATAAACCATGTCTATTAATTTTTTTATTAGATGAGCAGTCAGCTTTATAATGAATAATAGCACCATTATTTCCAAAAGCTGATATTGTTGAAAAGCTTTCACACACAAAGGTTTTTTCTAATGAACGAATTTCAAGAAGCTTGTCTGACACTTCTATTTCTGTAAGATTTTTAAAATGTACATTTTTTTCAAACCAAAATAGTAAATTCAAAATCGCAAGACCATCTTTTAAATGGGCATTTTTAAAACCCCTTAACTCACAAGTGTTTTTTTTGGTTTTAAATTGGTCTACCGGACATGATATTGATTTAAAATTTAATTTATAATTTAGTAAAAAGTTATGAACCTTCATTGGAAGAGTTTTTGCATCTATTAGAAAGTTTTTATTTTTAGAGTTTTCTAAAAAAATACTTAAATATTCAGAATTATAAATATTAATGGCTTTTTCTTTTTTTATGCTATCTTGAAATGAAATATTGTCAGTAAATATATGTATTCCTTTCTGTTTTGAAACTATACAAAAAGATCTTGAAATTGGAGTATGTTTCAGATCTCTTCCCCTAATATTCAATAACCACGAAAGACCTGTAGGATTAAATAAAATATAAAAATCACAATTATTATTTTTAATAACTTTTTTTAAACGGTTTATTTTTGAGGTAACTGTCTCTCCAGTATATTTTATTGGAAGTTTAAATATTTTATTATAAGTTTTGAGAGGTTTATTTAACCATACTTCGTCAATTATATTTTTGTCTATAAACTCAATACTTATTTTTGTTTCTTTAATAACATCTTGAAGAAACTCATGTTCACTTAAAGTCAATAACCAAGGATCAATAACCACTTTTTTTAGAATATTTTCATTTTTATTTAAAAATGAACAAACTTCCTTAAATCCACCGTTAAATGTATTAAAATATTTGGAATTAACCTCTTTTTTTAATTGTAGTTGATAACGTCCATCACTAAAAATTGCTGATTTTATTTTAGATTGTGCTGATATAATTGCATATCCAGCTGAACCAGAAAAATTTGAAATAAATTTTAAACGCTCTTCATCTTCTGGGACTTCTTCACCAGAATACATGTCACATCTAGGAACTAAGAAAGCATCCCACTTTCTACTTTTCATCTTATCTGTTAATAATTTTAGATTTTTTTCCAAATACGATACCTTTTTATTGGTTACTGATCAATATGATTGAACCCCAACCATTTAAACTAAATATTTTTCTTTTTTTAAATCCATATTTATTATACCAATTAATAATATATGGAATTTGTTCATTTAAAAGACCTGAAAGTATTAAAAAAGAATTGGGCTTTATAATTAAACTATATAAAGGTGCTAATTTTTTTAAAGGACCAAATAAAATATTTGCAAAAATCAAGTCATAAAATTGTTTTTTTGTGTATTTATTCGAATAAAATGAATTAGTTAAATAAACATTGTTTAAAACGATGTTATTTAATTTAAGATTTTCTTTTGTTAACTTCACAGCATTTTTATCTATATCAACAAAAGTTACTTCACTTTTTTTAAATATCTTTTTTGAGGATATTCCTAGTATACCTGTCCCACATCCATAATCTAAAATTTGGCTTGATTTAGCAAATCTAGATATAAAAGTTAGAGCTTTTAAACAACATTTAGTAGTTTCATGGGATCCTGTCCCAAATGCAGTAGAAGCCTCTATTTTTATAGGAATTTTACTTATTGAACAATTTTTACTATTATGTAATCCGTAGATATAAAAGTTATCTATATTAATTATTGGAAAAGATTTTCTATTGTATTTAATCCAATTCTTTTGCACGATCTTACTTACATTAAGTCTATTCGAATATTTATCTTTTCTAGGATGATCATTAAAAAAATATTCTGTAGTATTTAACTCTTTTGCAAGATAATTTAATTTACGTATAATAGTAATAATATCAGGTTTTTGATTTAAAAACATTTCTAATACCCAAATTTGATTTTGATGAAATTCTCCAAATTTATTAGTAGCAATATTATTTAAATAAAAATTAGTATATTTTTTTTTATCTTTATCCTCATTTACAAATAGACTAGAAGATATATAACCTTCAAAATCTTCAACATATTCTGAGAATATGTTTTTGAATTTATCTTGTATTTCAAATCTTACTGACCACAAATCCATAATAAAAATTTATTAATCTATTAATTTTACAAAGCTTGAGACAACTTTCTTTTCGCCTGCTTTGTCAAAGTTTATATTTAATTTATCACCATCTGACGAAATAATAAGGCCCATTCCAAATTTTTGATGAAAAACCCTTTGCCCATTGTCAAATTCAATATTAGAATTTAAAATATTAGTATCTATTTGAGTTTTCTTATAAGCATTAATTCCTTTTATTCCGTTTTGCTTTGCCCTTAAAAATCCTGGGCCATAAGATGTATTTTTTGTAGATAAATCAAAATCAATTTGATTATAGCTTGACGCATCAGCGCCAATATTACCTTCTATATTTTCGTTAAGAATATGTCTTGGTAGTTCACTTATAAATCTTGATGGTATTGATCCTTGCCATAACCCGTGAATTTGTCTATTAGCTGCAAAGGTTATAAATAATCTTTGCTTTGCTCTAGTGATACCTACATAGGCAAGTCGTCTTTCCTCTTCCAATCCTGCCAAGCCTAATTCATCTATAGATCTTTGACTAGGAAATAGCCCCTCTTCCCATCCAGGCAAAAATACCACATCGAATTCAAGTCCCTTAGCAGCATGTAAAGTCATTAAGGATACTTCTCCTGCATCTGCTGTGTTATCACCATCCATAACAAGTGAAATATGTTCTAAAAAACCAGAAAGATTTTCAAAACCACTCATTGCATTTATTAATTCTTTTAAGTTTTCTAGTCTACCTTCGCCATCAAGAGATTTTTCATTTTGCCAATGTGAAATATATCCTGACTCTTCAAGTACTTTTAATGCTAAATCCGTATGAGTAATTTCTTTGTTTTGATTATTCCAATCTAAAAATTGATTTATTAGATTTAGCAAGGCTCTTTTAACATTTGGCCTTAGTTCGTCAGTCATTAACAATTCTTGTGATGCAGAAAAAAAAGAAATATTATTTTTTTTTGCGTAAGAATGTATAATGCTTGTTGTATTTTTTCCTAATCCACGTTTTGGAATATTAATGATTCTTTCCAAAGCTAGATCGTCTTTAGGCTGTTGAACTACCCTGAGATATGCCAAAGCATCTCTAATTTCCATTCTTTCATAAAACTTAGCGCCTATAACCTTATAAGGAATACCAATTTCAACAAATCTTTCTTCAAAATACCTAGTCTGATGACCAGCTCTAACTAAGACTGCCATCTGATCGTGCCTAAAACCCGCAGAATAGAGATTTTCAATTTCTAAACTAGTCTTTTTTGCCTCTTCCATTCCATCCCATACAGATATTAAGTCAATTTTGTCTCCATCTTTTGAATTCGTTTTAAGATTTTTGCCTAATCTTTCTTTATTGTTTATAATAACATTATTTGCAGCTTCTAAGATTCTTCCCGTGGATCTATAATTTTCTTCTAATTTTATTACTTTAGCTAAAGGATAGTCCTTTTCAAATCTTAATATGTTTCCAACTTGGGCGCCCCTCCATCCATAAATAGATTGGTCATCGTCTCCTACACAGCAAATATTTTTTGTTTTGTCAGCCAAAAGTTTTAACCACAAATATTGTATAGTGTTGGTGTCTTGATATTCATCAACTAAAAAATATAATATTTTGGAATGATATTGATTTAATATATCTGGGTGTTTTGAAAAAATTGTTAAATTATGAAGAAGCAAGTCTCCAAAATCAGCAGAGTTAAGAGTAATCAATCTCATTTGATAATTTTTATACACATTAATGGCTTTACCATTAGCAAAATAATCAATATTTGAAATTTTTAAATCGTCTGGCTTATAACCTTTATCTTTCCATTTCCCAATTAAATTTGACATTGATTTTGGCGTAAATTTTTTTATGTCAATTTCATCGTCAAGCATTATTTGTTTTAATAGTCTTACTTGATCATCCGGAGTAATAATGGTGTAGTTTGAACTTAAACCTACAATTTCGGCGTTTTCTCTTAATATTCTGGCAGCTATTGAATGAAATGTTCCTAACCAAACTGAGTTTGCTGAGGGGCCTATTAACGTTTCTAGTCTAATCCTCATTTCTTTTGCAGCTTTATTTGTAAAAGTTACTGCAAGTATATTCCAAGGTTTGGTCTTGTTGCTATATAAAAGGTTAGCAAGCCTTGCAGTAAGCACTCTTGTTTTTCCAGTTCCCGCTCCAGACAAAACCAGTAAAGGACCTTCTAAATTTTTTACTGCTTCTTTTTGAGCTGGGTTTAAATCAATAAATGCTTGATGGCTATAAAAGTTGTTCATAATTTATAAAAAGTTTCTTAATGATAATTATTTTTTATTTCTAGCATATCGATGGTTTAACTTGTAGAAAATTAATAAATAAATGATAATAAATTTGGTTAACTATCAAGAGCGTAATTACCTGAAATGAAAAAAATTAAATTCGCATTTTCAATTTCATTAATATTATTGTTTGTACTAAGTGGATGTACTAACAATTTAACAATTTCCGCTGAAAATAAAGATCCTTTTGAAATTCTAAATAGAAATATATTTACTTTTAATAAAACTTTAGATCAAAACATAGTTTCTCCTATAAGTGCTGCATACGTTAGAAAAATGCCTCTTTCAGTTAGGAAAAGTGTAAGTAATCACTTAGAGTGGATGAATACACCCAGTACTATCGTGAATAGTGCTCTGCAAACAGACTTTGAAAATACAATTTTAGCCTCCGCAAAATTTATGCTAAATGGGCTATCCCTTGGTTTTTATGACTTTGACAATAATGAAACTAAAATCACAAAAAAAGACTTTGGGTCTACTCTAGCCAAGCTTAATGTTCCAGAAGGTCCTTTTTTGATGGTACCTTTGTTAGGACCTAAAACTTTTAGAGATTTTACTGGAACGTTGTCGGACAGACAAAGTTTAAGCAATATTTCATCTAACTCTGTAAATAAATTAAGCTTAGCAGAAATCCCAATTAACTTAGTTGATAAAAGAAGTAAACTTGCAAAAAATATTCAAAATATTTATGAATCACCCGACCCTTATACAAAAATGAAATCTTATTATATACAAAATAGAAGAAAAAATGTTTATGGTGATAAATATATCGAAGTTAAAAACAACAAGTTGGATATGGAATTTGAAAAACTTTTACAATAATCTTAATTTTAAAAAAGTTTTATGTATTACTTTTTTTTCATTTTTATTTTTTCAATTTTTAACATTTAAATCCTATTCTGATAATGTAAAAAATGGTGAAGTAATTGTTCAAAAGATGATTGCTGATGCTAAAAAGCATGCTGTAAAGACAATAAAGCTTTCACCAAAAGAAAGATCATTGAAAATTGAAACATTGATTAAACGATTTATTAATTTGGATTTTATGGCAAGAGCAACTACTGGTAGTTTTTGGAAAAAAGCAACTAATACCCAAAAAGAAAAATATAAAAGTGCTTTACTTAAACAAATTGTTAAAACAATTGAAGAACATTTAAACACACTAGCTACATTGGACTACAAACCTTTGAAATCTGAAGCAAGAGGTAAAAAATTAATATATGTAAAGGGTATAATAAGGGATTATAGTAAAAAAATACCTGATGTAAATCTTTTATGGAAATTGGCAAAGGATAAAAAAGGAAATTTTCTTGTGCTTGATCTAGAGATTGAAGGCATATCATTAGTAAGCTCTCATAAAGCTGAAACAATGGCTATTCTTCGAAAAAATAAAGGTAATTTTAGTGCTTTATTAAAAACTTTTACTAATAATAAATGATTTATCTAGATATTGGCTTATATTTAATCCTTTTAGGGTTTAATGCATCATCTCCTAATCTTCTTTTTTTGTCATTTTCATAATCTTGATAGTTACCCTCAAACCATTCAACATGACTTCCACCCTCAAATGCTAGTATGTGTGTGGCTAGTTTATTTAAAAACCATCTATCATGTGAAATTACTACAACACATCCAGAAAAATCTAAGATTGCCTCCTCTAAAGATCTCAAAGTGTCAACGTCTAAATCGTTAGTAGGCTCATCTAAAAGTAAAACATTTCCAGGTGTTTTCAACATTTTTGCAAGATGAACTCTATTTCTTTCACCTCCTGACAATTGACTCACAATTTTTTGTTGATCAGATCCTTTGAAATTAAATTGACCTACATATGCTCTACTTTGAATCGTTTTTTTCCCTATCTGTATCTCATCTAATCCATCACAAATAGATTCCCAAACGTTTTGTTGAGGTGTTAAAATATCCCTGGACTGATCTACATAATTTAAGTTAACTGTATCACCAATTGAAATATCTCCACTATTTGGTTTTTCTTCTTTCGTAATTAATCTAAATAATGTGGTCTTACCCGCACCATTAGCTCCTATAACACCTACAATTCCACCTGGAGGTAATTTAAAACTCAGATTATCTATTAACAATTTCTCTTCATAAGACTTAGATACATTTTCGAAATTTATTACTTCATTACCTAGCCTAGGAGCAGGAGGTATGACAAGATTACTAGAATTAATTTCCTTTTGTTGCTCTTTTGCTACTAATTCTTCATAAGAAGATATTCGAGCCTTTGATTTTGCTTGTCTTGCGCGTGGAGATGATTGAATCCATTCTAATTCTTCATTTAATTTTCTTTTTCTTGCTTCTTCTATTTTCCCTTCTAGTTCTAATCTTTTTTGTTTCTGATCTAACCATCCTGAATAATTACCTTTATACGGGATACCCTCTCCACGGTCTAATTCAAGAATCCATCCAGCTACTTCGTCTAAAAAATATCTGTCATGAGTAATGGTTACAACTGTACCTGGGAAATCATGAAGAAATCTTTGTAACCACGCAACTGACATAGCATCTAAATGATTTGTTGGTTCATCTAATAATAAAAAATCAGGGTTTGATAATAATAATTGTGCTAAAGCCACTCTTCTTTTTTCACCACCTGATAAATAATTAATTCTTTCCTCTCCAGGGGGTAAGCTAAGTGCATCCATAGCAATTTCAGCTTTTCTATCTAAATCCCAGGCATCTAAATTGTCAATTTGTTCTTGAAGCTCACCTTGCTTAATAATAGTATCGTTCATTTCTTCATCTGTTAAATCTTCAGAAAATTTTAAGGAAATGGTATTGAAATCATCAACAAGTTTTTTTGCTTCAGCCATCCCTTCCATGAGGTTTTCATATACATTTAAATCATTGTTTAATTGAGGTTCTTGGGCAAGATAACCAACCTTAATGCCTTCTGCCAATTTTGCTTCACCATTATACTCTTTATCTACGCCTGCCATAATTTTTAATAGAGTAGATTTTCCAGCACCATTACCGCCTAAAACACCAATTTTTGCTCCCGGTAAAAATGACAGACTAATATCTTTTATCACTTGCTTGCCACCAGGATAAATTTTACTCAACTTATACATTGAAAATATATATTGTGGATTATTCATAAATTAACCTCAG
>CABXSI010000016.1 GCA_902514865.1 uncultured SAR116 cluster alpha proteobacterium | reverse complement strand
TGCACTTCTTTTTGCTTTATCCATTAACCAACCTCCCACTAAATAACCAAATCCCATCAAATAATCAAAACTAATACATGAAAGCATTTCTTGATCATCCCTGTTTTCTAGAATGTAATCTAAGGATTTTGAAGTTAATTTAACCATTTGAGACATTTCAGAATTATCGTCACAATCGATTTTAATTTCCTCTAATAGTTCTTTGGCTGCTTTCCCGTTATCTCTTATTGTTTTTCTGAACATAAAATCATTGGCTTGTATGGCATTTGTACCTTCATATATAGGTAAAATCCTTGCATCTCTCATATATTGAGCTGCACCAGTCTCTTCAATAAACCCCATTCCTCCATGAATTTGAACTCCATTACTTGTAACTTCTTGGGCTAACTCTGTTGACCATCCTTTTATTATAGGTATCAAGAAGCCTTCTCTCATTATGGATTTATTATCTCCATTGTGGGCTCTTTCCATGATTTCAGCAGAAACTAAAATTAGAGCTCTCATTGCTTCAGTTAAGCTTCTCATTGATAAAAGCAGTCTTTTCACATCCCCATGACCAATAATAGGAGTACCTTTTTCTCGATTAATTGGAGTACCTTGTATTCTGGTATTGGCATACTCTAGAGCCTTTTGTCTTGCTGCTTCTGAGATTGCCATTCCTTGAAGTCCAACGTCAAACCTTGCTCTATTCATCATAATGAACATATATTCAATACCTCTACCTTCTTCTCCTAACATATAACCAACAGCACCTCTATTCTCACCATATGCCATAACAGCAGTTGGACTCGCTTTGATACCCATTTTATGTTCAATAGAAATACATTTCAGGTCGTTTCTTATGGTATAATTACCACTCTCATCTTTAAGAAATTTTGGAATTATAAATGTAGATATACCCTTAATACCTTGAGGGGCTCCCTCAGTTCTGGCAAGAACTAAATGGATGATATTCTTAGACATATCATGTTCACCATAAGTTATATAAATTTTTTGACCTTTAATCCTCCAGTGCTCACCATCATGCTCAGCTTTAGTTTTAATTGTAGCTAAATCTGTACCAGACTGTGGCTCTGTTAAATTCATAGTCCCAGTCCATTCACCAGAGTTAAACTTTGGTAGATATGTACTCTTCTCTTCTTCTGTTCCAACAAGTGTAAATGCGTCTATCAACCCTTGAGTAAGTAGACTACATAAAGCAAATGACATATTCGCCCCGTGCCAATATTCATTTATAGCTGCGCTCATTCTAGAAGGTAGTCCCATTCCGTCATAATTAGCATCACTTGCAACGCCAATCCAACCACCTTTCGCAATTTGGGAAAAAGCATTGCTAAATCCCTTAGGTGTTTCAACTTCATGGTCTTGTCTTAAAGTAGGGTTATTTTTATCCCCAAAATGGTTAAGTGGCGCTAAGTAATTATCTGCTAATTTACCTGCTTCAGAAAGTACGGCATCGATAGTAGTTTCATCTAAGTCATCATGAGCAGGTAAAAGATTCTCTAAAACAAATTTTGTATCCTCTAAAGGAGACGTATATGGCATTTTTTAACTCCAGTTTAATTTTTCATAGTTGATAAAACTTAGCCTTACTATTATGAATAATATTAGGAGGAAATCAACTATGTCTATATCTGAAGATGGTTTAAGAAAAAATCAAGCGAATTTTGCTTCTTTAAGTCCTTTATCATTTCTTGAAAGAACTAGAAAGACGTTTCCAAATCAAATAGCCATTGAATATAAAGACCATAAGTTAAATTATAAGCAAGCTGGTCAAAGGTGTGACGCACTTGCAAATCTGATTAAAAATCAGAATTTTAACTCTGGAAGTACTATTGCAGTTATGCTTCCTAATATACCAGTGATGTGGGAATGTCATTTTGGTGTTCCAATGGCGATAGGTGTTCTAAATGCAATCAATACTAGACTTGATAGTCATACTGTTCAATTTATACTTGAACATGGTGAAGCTAAATTATTTATATATGATTCTGAGTATAGTCCTATTGTGGAAAAGGCTTTTGAAAATCTTAAAAATCCTCCTACTTTAATAGAATTTGTTGATGAAATTGCTGGTAATAAAAGATCAAATTTTGCGAATAAAGTTAATTGTCTGGATTATGAAACAGAATTAAAAAACTTTACTGGTACTACTTTTGAGCATTTACTTCCGAATGATGAATGGAACTCAATTGCATTAAATTACACTTCCGGCACTACTGGAAATCCAAAAGGAGTTGTCTACCATCATCGCGGTGCTTATTTAAATGCAATTGGTAATTCACTTACTTGGGATTTACCTATGCATCCAAAATATTTGTGGACTTTGCCTATGTTTCATTGCAATGGTTGGTGCTTCCCGTGGACAATTACTGAAAGAGCGGGTACTCATGTATGTCTGAGGCAACCTGCAGGCGAACTAATAGTTGAAGCTTTTCAAAAACACAATGTCACTCACTTATGTGGTGCACCTATAGTAATGCAAATGGTAGCAGATCATTTATTACAAAACAAAATCTCTCTTGAAAAAGATATAAGAATGATGACGGCTGGTGCACCTCCACCAGAGGCTGTGTTAAGTAAAATGGCTTCGTGCGGAATTGAAGTGATTCATGTATATGGCTTAACAGAAATTTATGGACCAGCAGTTGTATGCGCGTGGCATCCTGAATGGAATGAATTAGACACATCTGAAAAAGCAAGATTAAAAGCAAGACAAGGTGTAGTGTATTCAGTTCAGGAAAATATGAAAATCATAGACCCGGAAACTAATATAGACGTCCCAAAGGATGGTACGTCTCTTGGAGAAGTTCTTATTAAAGGTAACATCACAATGAAAGGTTATTATAAAAATAAAAAAGCTACCGATGAAGCATTTGAAGGTGGTTGGTTCCACACGGGAGATCTGGGGGTTTGGTATGAAGATGGATATATTCAACTTAAGGATAGATCAAAAGATATAATTATTTCTGGAGGGGAAAATATTTCATCAATTGAAGTAGAGGATGCCATATACAAACATCCAGAGGTAGTCGCGGTTGCTGTGGTTGCAAAAGAAGATGAAAAATGGGGTGAGACACCATGTGCTTTTATAGAATTAAGTGAAGGATCTACGGTTAGTGAAATAGATTTAAAAAATCATTGTAAATCTTTACTGGCTGGTTTTAAAGTTCCTAGATACTTTAGTTTCACAGAGCTTCCAAAAACAAGCACTGGAAAAATACAAAAATTCAAACTTAGAGAACAAACAAAATTAATATAATTTAACTTACTTTTTTTAAGTCTTTTTCGACAAGAATTTTATCTAGGGCTTTATCCCATTTATTTTCAGCACTGATCATATTTTTTTCTTTGACGTGACCATATCCTTTAATCGATAAAGGAACATCCAAGAAATCTACAAACTTTTTATAATTATTTTCATTAAGATTATTTGATATTTTATTAATGGTGTTTAACATTTTTTTGACTAGAGCACGTTCTTTTTTTCTCTCTGTTGTGTAACCAAAAATATCAAATTTAGTATTTCTGAGAAATTTTAAAGAAGATAAAATTTTGAAAGCATGAAAAACCCAAGGTCCAAATCTTTGTTTAATAAGATGACCGGTTTCAGGATCCTTTTTTGAAAATAATGGTGGGGCTAAGTAATACTCTAATTTTATATTCTTATTTTTTTGTAAAAAGCTTTTTGCAAACTCACCAGATGTGTGTAGCCTGCCAACCTCATATTCATCTTTGTACCTCATTATTCTAAATAGAGTTAATGCAACTTTTCTAGAAAGAGGTAGTTCATTTTTTGTATTAGATATTTTAGTTTCTTTAGAAATAACTTTATTTACGTTAGACAAAAAAAGATTTGAATATTCTTTATCTTGATATTGTTCAAGTATATCAGAAAATTTTTCCAAATAATTACTTATAGGTTTTTCTTCAGAAATTACCTGATCCATATGGGCAGCTCTAAAAACTATTTCTGGATATTCAGATAATAGTCTTCCCCAGTTAAAGGCTCTAAGGTTCTGCTCTATTGCTACACCATTTAACTCTATAGCTCTTTCTAAAGAACTTATTTCGATTGGTATAAGGCTTTTTTGAGCTGCCATACCTAGCATCATTATATTTGCTGATACAGTATCGCCAACTAAAGTTTCTGCTAAGTTAGATATATCGATAAATTTTATATTTTCTTCTTCGAGATGATTTTCTAAATGTTTTTTTAACAAACTATCATCAACAACAGTACCTATATGAACCCCTGCAACACCAACTGGTTCAACTCTTCCATTTATTATGGCTATTGTTTTATTTGGATTTAAAGTTCTGGTAATTGAAGGTGAGACTGAAACAACAGCATCACATCCGAGGAGTAAATCGGCAGTTTCATTTGGCAGTCTTGCAGATCGAGTATAAAGAGATTTTTCTTTACTAATTCTAATTTGGCTGGTTACAGCACCATTTTTTTGGGCCAAGCCTGTAAAATTCATTGATTGTGCATATAACTTATCAATTCGTGCTGCCATAACTACTATTGCCGCTACAGTCGAAATTCCTGTACCACCGATGCCTGCCATAATAAGATTTTGAATTTTATTCAATCTTTGTTTGGGTTTACTTAAGGAATTAAAAATATCAGGAATATCTGGAAAAGATTTTTTTAAAGGCTCAGATAAACTGCCTGATGAAACACCAATAAAACTTGGACAAAAACCTTTTTTGCAAGAATAATCTTTGTTACAGACACTTTGATCAATCTGTCTTTTAGTCCCTTCAAAATGATCAAAAGGTTTAACAGCAACGCAGTTGGATTTTTCTGCGCAATCACCACATCCTTCACAAACATCTGGGTTTATATACATTTTTAAATCTCTATCTTGTATATATCCTCTTTTACGTCTTCTTCTAAGTTCTGTAGCACATGTTTGAACATATATAATTGCTGTTACACCTGGTATATTTCTAACTTCTTTTTGAACATTTATGAGTTCATCACGATGAAATATTCCTACCTTATCAGCAAATAATCTTGTTTCTTTAAATTGCTCTGGCTCATCTGACACTACATAAATTTTTTTTACGCCTTCTGCGGATAATTGTTTAGAGATTGCCCAGGGGGTAGCTCCTCCAATGGCCTTTTGACCACCTGTCATAGCAACAGCATCATTATAAAGAATTTTAAAAGTTATGTTTACATTTGCTGAAACTGCTGCCCTTATTGCAAGAGATCCAGAATGGGCATAGGTTCCATCACCTATATTTTGAAAAGTATGATTATGATTTGAAAAAGGCGCTCTTCCAATCCAATGACCACCTTCTCCACCCATTTGACTAAAATTAGTTAATTTTTCTGGATGTAAAAAATAACCTATTGAATGACAACCAATTCCTATACCAACAACTTCCTCTTCCGGTGTTTTAGTTCCAGAATTATGAGGGCATCCTGCACAATACCATGGTGTTCTTGAGGCAACTGGAGGTAAGTTACTTCCTAATGATTCAGATTTAACTCTAGGAATATCAAACTCAACAGAAGATTGCTTAACTTTTTTTAAAAGGCAGTCTGCAATAATATCGCTAGATAATTCAGAAACATTTGGAATTAACTCTTCTTCTGTTGTTGCATCAAATTTTCCAGATAATAAAGGACGAAATTTAGAATTAAAAAGAATATGTGCAACTTGTTTTTCGACAATGCCTCCTTTTTCTTCGACAACAAGTATTTCATCAAATTGGTCACAAAATTCAATTATCTCTTCATCTATTAAAGGCCAAGGGATTTTACAGGCAAAAAAACCAATTCCAATATTTTCAGGGTTTTTTATACCAATACAATCAAAAGCATCTATTGTTTCAGTAGCCGCTTTCCCAACTGCGATAATACCAAGAATCTTTTTTTCAGGATTAAAAATTACTTTATTTATTTTGTTTTGTTTAATAAAATTTCTAGTTGCGGGTATTCGTCTTTTTATAAGAGCAGCTTCTCTATCTAATGCTGGATCGTGTCTGTTCACATGAACATTTACTGGTGGGTCCAATTTTTGAGAGTTTGGCCTTAATTTGCCGAGATCAATTACTGCATTTGAATCGGCGGTATCACTAGTAATTTTAAGGGCTACACATATACCTGCATGACGAGATAAAGCAAAGGCTTGTAAACCTAAAGTTATAACTTCATCTACGTTTGCAGGATAAAAAACAGGAATACCTGCAGAAATTAGCGATTGTTCGGATTGGTAAGCTAATGTTGAACTTTTACCGATAGGATCATCAGCTACTGCTAGGACCATTCCACCTTTTAAGGCCACGCCACCCATGTTTGCATGTCTCAATGCGTCCATTGCTCTATCTAAACCGGGACCCTTTCCATACCACATAGAAAAAACACCATCAATTACTGGTTTATCGTATAAGCCAAGCATTTGGGTGCCCCAAGCCGCAGTTGCGGCTAATTCTTCATTAACTGCAGGTTGAAAAACAATATTATACTTATCTAAATGTTTTTTGGCTCTACCAAGTTCTAAATCAAGTGTTCCAAGAGGAGAGCCAGGATAACCACTTACATAACCATTAGTTAACAACCCGTTATCTTTATCTAGTTTTGCTTGTTCAATTAAAAGACGAACTAAGGCTTGGACACCGTTCATTAATGCTAAATTATTGTCCTTCGTAAAGCAATCGTCTAATCTAATAGGATTTAAATGGTTCAAGTTTGTCTCATAATACAATTAACTTGTTTACAATTTAATAAACTTAGTCAGTTTTAACAAGTAGTAAGATTTATTTATAGAAAGGTAAAGAAAACTTAATGCTACTAAAATTAAATAATTACGATGAATTATATTCAACATTTAAGTGGAATATACCTGAATATTATAATATTGCATCTGATACTGTTGACAAAGTGTTATATAAAAATAGGACGGCATTATTTAATATTTTGAATAATGGTACAATTGAAAAATGGTCTTTTTTAGATATTAAAAGATCTGCAAATAAGCTTGCTAACGCATTCGATCATCTTAATTTAGAACACAACGCTAGAGTTGGTATCATATTAGGCCAGTGTCCGGAAACAGCCATTTCTCATATTGCATGCTTCAAATCTGGAAAAATATCAATACCGCTTTTTAATTTATTCGGAAAAGATGCATTATTTTATCGTTTAAAAAACTCAAAAGCATCTTTGGTAATTTGTGACAGAATAGGACTATTAAAAATTAAAGAAGTTTTTCATAAATTGCCTAATTTGAAATCAATAATTTGTGTAGATGAAATTGATGATCGAGTTAACACTCTAAGTTTTAAAAAAATATTAGAAGAATCATCTGATAATTACACTAATAAAAGTACAAAATCATTTGACCCAGCTACAATAATTTATACTTCAGGTACCACCGGTGGACCCAAAGGTGCATTACTGCCCCACAGAACATTACTAGGACATATACCAGGAGTTGAGATGCCACATGAATTTTTATCCTCATCAGAGCCAGTAAATGATTTATTTTGGACACCAGCTGATTGGGCATGGATAGGAGGTTTGTTTGATGTTCTTCTTCCTGCATGGCATTTTGGAATTCCTGTTGTAAGTCATAGATCGCAAAAATTTGACCCTGAATTTACGTTTGATTTAATTTCTAAGCTTAATATTCAAAATACTTTTTTACCACCCACAGCACTAAAAATGATGAAGTCATTCAATCCTTCAAGTACAAAATATAAATTAAATTTAAGAACAATCGGGTCTGGAGGTGAAGCATTAGGAGAAGATTTGCTGGAGTGGGGAAAAAAAATTTTAGGTGTTAATATTAATGAATTTTATGGTCAAACAGAATGTAATTTAACCATTTCAAATAGCAGGGCAATAATGCCGACCAAGCAAGGTTCTATAGGTAAACCTGTTCCCGGCCACGAGGTTAGGATTATGAATAAAAGTGGAGAATTTATAAAAGAGCCAGGTGTAGATGGTGAAATTGTTGTTAATAATAATACACCGGTAGCTTTTTTGAAATATTGGGAGAATGACAAGGAGACCCAAAATAAAGTAATTAATGGTTGGCTACATACAGGTGACTTTGCCTTTAGAGATGATGAGGGATATTTTTATTTTAAAGGACGTGAGGATGATATTATAAATACTTCAGGTTATCGGGTAGGTCCAAGTGAAGTGGAAGACTGTATATTATCCCATCCACATGTTGATATGGTTGCAGTCATAGGTGTGCCGGATAAAGTCAGAGGTAATATAATCAAAGCTTTTATTATTCCAAGAAATAAAGATGACATTTTAACACAAAATAAAGATCTTAAACTTAGTATCCAAAATGATGTTAAAGTAAAATTGGCAGCACACGAATATCCGCGTATCATAGAATTTGTAGAAGAATTACCTATGACAACAACAGGTAAAATTATTCGTAAAGATTTAAGGGAAACCATTTAATTCCTCAAATTTAAATTATAGCTGAAATGAAAATTATCTACTTAAATAAAATAGATTTCTAGGGTGTTGAAATTTTATATTTTTCACTTCTACGAAATAAGTTATACATAAGATATTAAATATTATTTCAAGGAACTATTATGAGCGAAAATTACAAGTTTGATACCCTTTCTTTACACGCAGGTCATATCCCTGACAAAGAAACTGGATCTCGTGCTGTTCCTATTTATCAGACTACATCATATGTTTTTAAAAGCACTGAAGAGGCGGCTTCTCTATACAATATGGAGGTTGGTGGGCATTTATATACTAGAATTTCAAATCCTACTGTTGCAGCTCTTGAACAGAGATTAGCTGCATTAGAGGGTGGGGCTAGTGCCCTTGCATGTTCCAGTGGAATGGCAGCAATGCACTTAGTAGTTACAGCAATATGTAGTAGTGGTGATCATATAGTAGCTTCAAGCAAAATGTATGGCGCCAATATAAATTTACTTCAGCATACTATGCCTCGTTTTGGTATTAATACGGATTTTGTAAACCCCAATGATCCAGAAGCTATTGAGAACGCTATAAAACCCAACACAAAACTAGTCTTTGGTGAAGTGATTGGAAATCCTGGATTAGATATAATGGATGTCCCAACAATTGCAGAAATATGTAAAAGAAAAAATGTACCTCTAGTCCTTGATGCCACTTTTAATACACCATACTTGATGCAACCATTTAAATATGGAGCAAATATTGTTGTTCATTCATTAACAAAATGGTTGGGTGGACATGGTATTGCTATTGGAGGCGCCGTTGTAAATGGTGGAAACTTTGATTGGGGTGACAAAGAAAAATATCCAACTATTTCGGGACCACATTTTGCCTTGGGAGGTATAAGTTTTTGGGAAGAATTTGGACCATCTGCATTAATAGCTAAAATAAGAGCGGAAGGAATGTATAATTTTGGTCCTTCTCTCTCTCCCACAAATGCGTTCCATTTAATGCAGGGGATAGAAACATTACCCTTGAGAATGAAAAAACATATTGAAAACACTCACGCTATTCTTGATTTTCTATGTAATCATGAAGCTGTCGCTTGGGTTAAACATCCTGATTTAGATATACATCCTGATCACGAAGTAGCAAAAAAAATCTTACCTAAAGGATCTGGTTCTATAATAGTATTTGGAATTAAAGGTGGACGAAAAGCTGGGCAAATATTTATAGAATCTGTACAGTTAGCGTCTCATTTAGCAAATGTTGGTGATGCTAAGACACTTCTGATTCATCCAGGGAGTACAACTCATTCTCACTTAAGTGCAGAAGCTATGAAAGAAGGAGGATTAACTGACGACATGATAAGGCTTTCTGTCGGCTTGGAAGATGTTAAAGATATCAAAAAAGATTTTGAAAAAGGTTTCAAAGCTGCAAAAAAACTAAATAAATAGGTAATTTATGAGAATTAATTTTAAAGGTAATGAAACATATATTGGAACTGGTGGTAGAAGTTTAGATAGTAAAAAAACTACTATTTGTTTTTTACATGGATCAGGTCAAAATCATCTAAGTTTTGTTCAACAAGCTAGATTTTTTGCTTTTAAGGGATATTCTATAATTGTCCCTGATATGCCAGGTCACGGGTTTACTAGAGGAAAACCTTTAAATTCAATTAAGGAAAACGCTAATTGGGTTTATGAATTATTAGTTGTATTGGAAGTTCAAGAATTAGTCATCGTAGGTCACTCTCAAGGATGCTTAGTAGCTCTAGAACTAAATAGACTTTACCCAGAGTTTTTGAAAGGAATCATTTTTGTTGCAGGATCAAATGAAATACCAGTTAATCAGTTCTTATTAGATCTTTCCAAAGAAGATCCTCAAAAAGCGTCAAGGATGATGGTAACTTGGGGACATGGAATAGATGGTGACATGTCTACTAATAATTGGCCGGGTCACTCACATTATGGTGAGGGTAATAATATAATGAAAATGAATACGGCAGATGCCCTGCAACATGATTTAAATTCTATTAACAATTATAATAATGGGGAGGAAGCTTCAAAAAAGATTAATATACCTTCTTTAGCTGTTTTAGCTAAAAATGACCTAATGACACCGTTGAAATCAGGATTAAAATTTGTTGATCTTCTTAAAAACTGTGAAACTCATATTCTTGATTGTGGTCATTTTCTTCAATCTGAAAGACCAAAAGAGCTAAATTCAATAATAAATTCATATCTTACAAAATTATAATAATTTCAAATAGGGAGGTTTCAAAGTAATTATGGGTAAACAGAATCCATTTTTATTTAAGGAAATTTCAAGAACAGAGCATTGGAGAGTTCCTGAAATCATTTTGTCTCAATGTTTGAAGCATCCTAACAGAAAAATTATAGAATTTACCGACGGTCCTGTGTGGACGTTTAAAGATCTCAAAATAAAGTCTTTGCGTAAAGCTGGAATTTTAAAAAAATTAAACTTGAAAGCAGGAGATAGTCTTACTGTTATAATCGAAGAGCCCAAGGAATTTATTTTATATTGGATAGCGTCTAATTTCCTTGGAGTTATGTTTGTTGCTTTAAATACTGCGGTTAAGGGTAAAGGTTTATTACATCAAATTAATACTTCAAAGTCAAAACATGTAATAGTAGATAATTTATTCTTTGATGAAGTAAATGATCTAAAAAATAATAATAAGTTAGATGTAAAAATATTAAATTGTAGTGAATTAAAAAACAAAGAAATAATAAATGAAAATGAAGTAATATTTGGAAAGCTAAGTGATAATGTATGTAGCATGTTTACCAGTGGAACATCAGGACCATCTAAAGGTGTTATGATGCCAAATGCGCACTGCGTTTTATTTGCGATTGGAACAATTGAAAACTACGAATTAAAACACGACCATGTTTTCTATATTTCTCTTCCATTATTTCATGCAAATGGTCTATTTATGCAGCTTTTAGCCTGTATAATTACTGGCGCTAAAGCAATAATAAGAAACAGATTTTCTGCTTCTAATTGGTTAAAAGATATAAGAAAATATGACGTCACACACACAAATATGCTAGGTGCAATAGCTGCATTCGTAGTTGCTCAACCTCCATCTGAATATGATAAGGATCATAAATTAGCTGTAATTGGATCGGCACCCTTACCAAGCGAACCTGAAAGAATCTTTAGACAGAGATTTGGCGTCAAACAAGTCTTGCCTCTTTATGGAATGACAGAAGTCAATATCCCTATTTATGGTTTAAAAAATGAAATAGGAAATGGAAAATGTGGAAAGGTTTACGAAAAATACTTTGAGGTTGAAATAAGAAACCCTGAAAATGATTCTAGAGTGAATGATGGTGAAGTTGGAGAGATAATGGTAAGACCAAAACAGCCGTTCGGCTTTATGTCTGGTTATATGGGTATGCCAGAAAAAACAATAGAAAGTTGGAGAAATTTTTGGTTTCATACTGGAGATGCAGGTATTAGAGAATCATCAGGTCATTTCACTTTTGTAGATAGGATAAAAGATTGTATTAGACGTAGAGGTGAAAATATTTCCTCTTATGAAGTAGAGCAGGCCTTTCTAGAAATTCCTTATATCACTGAAGCAGCTGCTTATGCAGTTTCGGCAGAGGGTGGTGATGGAATGGAAGACGAGGTCATGGTAGCTTTAATGGTAAACAAAGATATTTCCATAAATTTTGTAGAATTATTAGCATTGGCAAAAAGCAACTTAGCAAAATTTGCTATCCCTAAATATTTAAGAATTATGGAAGAATTTCCTAAAACTCAAACAGGTAAAATCCAAAAAAACAAGCTTAGAGAACAGGGAGTTACTGTTGATACTTGGCAAAACATAAATATTTAATTATCATATAATCTCATATCAAAGGGGATCAAAATGGCTAATGATGATTTTAAGGGTTGCTGGCCTGTAGCTCCAACTCCTTTCAAACCTAGTGGTGAAATTGATAAAGAGGGTATGAAAAGGGTCATTGACTGTATGGTTGATCAACAGGTTGACGGTATTTGTATATTGGCAAATTATTCTGAGCAATTTTTATTATCTGATGAAGAAAGAGAAATTTTAACAAGGCTATGTATAGAGCATATAGATGGCAGGGTTCCTGTTATTACAACGGTGAGTCATTTTTCTACTGATATAGCTTTTTCAAGAGCTAAATTAGTAAAAGAACTTGGTGGTGAAATGCTCATGATGATGCCACCCTATCATGGAGCTCTAATGAAAGGTTCTCCTCAGCAAACATTTGAACAATTTGCCAAAGTTGGTGAAGTAGGTGTCACTATTATGGTCCAAGATGCACCTTTATCTGGAATAGATTTACCTGTACCTCTTTTAATAAAGATGGCCAAAGAAATTGAAATGGTGAAATGTTTTAAAATTGAGTGTGCTCAAGCAGCTGCAAAATTAAGAGTTCTTGTAAATGAAGGTGGAGATTTTATAGAAGGACCTTTTGATGGAGAAGAAGGTATAACATTATTTGCAGATTTAGAAGCTGGAGCAACTGGAAATATGAGTTCAGCAATGATACCAGACTTAATTAGACCAATAGTTTTAGATTATCTTGGAGGAAACGCTCAAAAATCTGAAAATCAATATAATCATATATTACCATTAATTAATTACGAAAATAGACAATGTGGCTTTAGGGCTACAAAGGTGGTTATGAAAGAAGGTGGTGTGATAAATTCTGATTTTTGTAGACATCCTATTCCGGGTTTAGAAGAAAACACAAAAAAAGGTTTGATAAACTTAGTTAAAAATTATAACCCAATTGCCTTACAATGGGGTAAATAATGATTAAACTAGTAATTTTATATTAGTTGGAGGGATAGATGCCTTACACTCTGAATGATTTAGTTGTTGATATAAAAGAAATACTTGTCAATGACCAAATTCAAAATGGATCAGATAAAATTTGTTACTTTGTTTCAAAAGCCTTAATGGATCAAAACTTTATAGCAGAGAACCTTCCTGATCGATTAAATGGTGAACTGCCTAGACAGATACTTTATGAAGACAATGAAACAGGATTTTGTGTTTGTGGCCACGTATATGATACCGAGGCAATAGGAACTCCTCACGATCATGGACCAAGTTGGGCAATTTATGGGCAAGCATCTGGTGAAACAGAAATGACAGATTGGGAGATTACTAATGATATATCTTCTGATGACATCATTTATGTTAAACCAAAAAAAACTTATACTATGAAAGCTGGTGATGTTCATTTTTATGATATTGGTCACGTTCACTCGCCGGTAAGGAAAGATCCTGTAAGATTGCTTAGAATAGAAGGTGGAAATTTAGATAATATTAAGAGATCGAACATAAAAGTATTTTGAGAAAGAATATAATTTACCCAATATATTTTTATTTATTTTTAACTTGAGTATCTACAAATTTTTTAATTCTTTTAACTAAACCTGGTTTTGATGCAGATCTAACTAATGCTGCAAGGTCGTTGTCTAAATCTTTATCATCTAAAGTCTCTGACATTAATTTAGATTTCGATTCATAATTAAGATTAAAGGCTTCTAAGCTTATTTCTTTAATCTTTGATTTCCAGTTATTTGCTTCACAAATACATGTTAAAAAGCCACTTTTAAGAGCTTCATCTGAATTAAAAATTCTAGACGATTCAAGAAAATTTATAGCATTTTTTCTTCCAACCAATCTAGATAATCTTCTTGTACCAAGCACTATTCCGAATTGTAATCCCGGCATACGAAAAGTTGTTTCTGGTGAAGCAACCCTGTGTTGACATGCAGAAACAATATCTGCGCCAGCACCAAAACACTTGCCATGAACAAGAGCTAGGCTACTAATTGGCAATTTATAAATCATTTGAAGTAATTCTTCAATTTTCACAAAACGATAAAGAAGGTCTGCATCACTTTCATTTTGGAGGTTACTCAAGTCAAAGCCCGAAGAAAAAGCTCGTCCTTCACCGCTAAATATTAATAGTTTAATTTTTTTTTGGAGGGCTTCGTTTATACCATCAGTCATAATTTGAATCATTTCAGAATTTAAGGCGTTAAGATGAGAAGGATTATTTAAACGAAACCAAGTTATATTTTCTTGATTTTCAATTATAATTGGAGTTGATTTTATTTTCATAACTAATTTAACCATTCACAAATTACTTCCTCATTATGTTCACCAAGTTCAGGAGGCATTTTTAAATCTTTTGTTTCAACTCCCTTAATTGAAACAGGAAAAGCAACGCTGTATGTTTGGGAGCCATTTGGTAAAGTAATAGCTTTTACTATCTCCATATGTTTTATGTGTTTGTCTTTTAATATAGTTTCAAAATTATTAATAGGAGCACAAGGAACTTTTCTTTTGTCCATTTCTCTCAACCAATGTTTTACATTATGTTTAATAAATGTTTTAGTAAGAATCTTTGACAACTCATCTTGATTTTTAGCTCGATCAGATTGTGTTTTAAAACGGGTGTCATTCTTAAGATGTTCCATTTCAACAGCTTCGCAAACTTCAAACCAAAGCTTATCGTTTCCTGCTGCAATCACAAAAAAAGCGTCAGACGCTTTAAATGCTTGATATGGAGCATTTCTAGAGTGAGCAGACCCAAGCTTCTCTGGTGCTTTATTATTTCCAAAATATTCACTTGTTTGAAGAGCAGATATTCCTAAAAGGCTGCCAATCATAGAGCAATCTATGTGTGTTCCTTCACCACATTGTTCAACTCTTCGTAGCATAGCCATAATAGTATAACTAGCATACAAACCCGTACAAAAATCACCTATCGGAACTCCGCATTTAACTGGAGAAGTATCTTTTTCTCCAGTAACGCTCATTATTCCAGATATAGCCTGAACTGTTACATCAAAAGCTCCCTTATCAGAATAAGGACCATTCTGACCATAACCAGAAATAGAACAATATATTAACTTTTTGTTGATTTTTTTTAAATCGTCATAACCAAGGCTAAGTTTTTCTAAAACACCTGGACGATAATTTTCAATTAATATTGTTGCTTTGGAAACAAGCCTTTTTAGTAGACTTAGATCAGAAGGATCCTTGATATTAAGAGCCACGCTCCTTTTATTACGGTTAACTGATGCAAAGTTTTCACTATAAGCTTCATTATTGTTTTGTTGAGAAATATTTAATGGAGGCCATTGTCTCATTCCATCACCTCCATTCGGGTTTTCAATTTTTATGACATCTGCACCAAGATCTGCTAATAATGAAGATGCAAAAGGGCCTGCCGCAATTTGACCAAGTTCTATTACACGAATACCTGATAAAGGTTTTCCATTATCTTTCAGCATTTATATTTCCAATTTTAAAAAAATTAATTTCTTGTTTATCCATTTTGTTTAATAGATCTATTTCCCATTTCAAATATTGCCTAGCGTGATCTTTATTCCCCTTATGACGCATATAGGTATGAAAGTTAAAGTCTATAAACTTTTTATCTAATTCAAATATGTTTTGATCTAAACATTCAGGGTATTTTAAAATTTCTTCCTTATTCCAATGGTATACTTTGATTTGAATTTCTGGATATACCTCCTTTAGATCTCTAACAATCAGACTTACCTTGTATATGTCATCGAAAACTATAATTATATTTTTACTCAAGTTAGATGTATTTTGTTTAAGAACTGATCTATTTAACCAAATAGAATTCTTCAGCCTTAATTTGCAATAATCAATACTTTTACGGATATCAAAAATAATACTTGTATCTGATGCTTTTATATCATTCAAACTTATATGAGTAACTGATATATTCTCGAATTTAATGTAATCTTTTATATTTAATGTATTTATTTCTGTTTCTATGCCTCTAAAAACATAACACTCAAAATTCATTTTTTTTAGCCAGAGTGCTGTTGTTCCGGCTCTTACAAGATCACCCTCATCAAAAAGTATTATTCGTGACTTTAATACTCCAACATAATTATCTGTAGCTTGAACCAGTTGACCCCCAGGGACATTTCTTATTCCTGTGACAGATTTTTTAGGAGATAAATTTGTTTCCACGTTAAAAATATAAGTTGATCTTGTTTCATCCTCTATTAAATCTTGAACTTTTGGTAAATCAATAACTTTTATATGATTCTTGTCTAACAAATTTGAAATTTCACTTTTTAGTCTTTCTTTTTCGTTTCCTTTAGGAGTAATGTCGAGATAATTTGTTTTGTTATTATCCAATTTTAAGTTAGATAAAACCCAACCTTGAGTTCCATTTTCTAAGGCATAGACTTTATTTTTTATACCAAAATTTATTAATGTTTGGGCCCCAATAATTGATCTTGTCCTGCCTGCACAATTTATAATTATGTCAGTCTTTGAGCTTTTAATTATTGATGAAATTTTGTACGGTATTTCGGCATTAGGGCAACAAATACTTTCTGGAATACTCATTTTATTATACTCTTCAAATGGTCGTCCATCTAATATGATTATATCTTCTTTTTTATTCTGTTTTTGTAATAATTCTTTGGGTGTGATTGAAGGGGTACGAAACTTGTGTTCAACTAATTCACCAAAACTTTTACTAAGAACATTAATGCCATCAAATAATTTGAACTTGGCTCCCAACCAGCCTTTAACACCTTCTTTTAAAATTAAAATTTTAGAATAGCCTAAAGCCTTTGCTTGTTTATAGGCTAACTCTGACATTCCATTGTTGTCATCAAATAACACAACCCGAACATTTTTATTTGGGATAAGTCTTTCTATGTTGATTTCAAAAGTACTAAATGGAATTGAAATAGAAAAAAAAGGATGACCTTCAGCATGTTGGCCAATTTCTCTCACATCAATAAACGCAATCTCGTCATCATCCGAAATCCAAGACTTAACTGTTTTTGCGTCTACAGTATTATCCATTTAAATAACTCAATAATTAGTTTAATCTTAACAATGTTAAAAATTAATATAAGATTTTTAACATGTTAAGTCAAAAGGGGTGGGACTATGAAAGAATATAATGTGGGAGACTTAGTTTCAGAATTTTTATATCAGATAGGTGTAAAAGATGTTTTTGGTGTAGTTTCAGTCCATAACATACCTATGCTAGACGCTATTGGTAGAAGAAACTATATACAAATGATACCTGCTAGAGGTGAAATGGGTGCAGGTCATATGGCTGATGGTTATGCAAGAGCTACAAATAGTCTTGGAGTCGTATTTACTAGTACTGGACCTGGGGCAGCAAATATAGCAGGAGCATTAGTTGAGTCTCGATTTGCAGGTTCTGCAGTACTTCATTTTACTGGTCAAACGGCAACAGAAAATTTAGATAAAAAGCAAGGAACAGTTCACGATGTTCCTGATCAATTAGGTATGTTGAAATCTATTTCAAAGAAAGCAATTAGAATAAGCAAACCAGAAGACGTTATTACAAAATTAATGGAAGCAACTACTGCCGCTCTAACTCCTCCAATGGGACCTGTGTCTGTTGAAATACCAATAGATATTCAAAGGACTATTATTGAAAGGCCATCAGAATTAGATCAAATTAAATTGCCAAGCATAAATTTGCAAATAGGTCATATGTCATCTTTAGATAAGATAGAGGACATAGTAAAAAAATCTAAAAGAAAAATACTTTGGGTAGGTAATGGGGCAAAATTTGCAAAAGATGAAGTGGAAAAATTTATTGATATTGGCTTTGCAGTTGTTACTAGCACATTAGGAAGAGGTGTTGTTCCTGAAAGTAATAAAATGAGTATAGGTGCTTTTAATGCTGTACCTCTAGTAGAAGATTTTTATAAAACACTTGATTTAATGATAGTTGTTGGAAGTAGATTAAGAGGACACGAAACTAGAGATATGTCTTTAAAACTTCCTGATAATATTATTCAAATTGACATTGATCCGGATGCAGAAAATAGAACATACAAAACTAACCTTTTTCATTGTGGTGACGCAAAAATGGTTTTGGGAGAACTTGCTAATAGACTATCAAACACTAACCTTGTCGATGATGACTGGATAAATGAAGTTTCAGAACTAAAAAACAAAATTTTAGAATCTTATAAAAATAATCTTGGTGCTTACAAGGACTTTCCAGAAATTATCAGAAAAGTACTTCCTGAAAATGGAAGATGGGTCAGAGACGTAACGATTTCTAATAGTATGTGGGGCAATCGTTCTATGCAAATTAATAAACCAGAACAAAACATTTATCCTGTTGGAGCTGCAATCGGACCTGGAATGGCTCTTGCTATTGGAGCGTCTGTTGGTATTAATGGAGAAAAAACCATTGCAATGTGCGGTGATGGAGGTTTTATGTTAAATCTTCCTGATTTGTGGACAGCTGCTGAAACTAATTGTGATGTAGTTTTTCTAGTAATGAACGACCAGGGATATGGTGTTATAAAACATATTCAAGAAAGCATGTATGGTGGAAGAAAATTTTATGCAGATTTGATAGGTCCAAATTTTGAAGATTTAGCCAAAGTTGCAAACATGAAATATAAGAGAATTGATAATGCTAATGAGCTAGAAAAAAAGTTAGATGAAGCTATAAAATTTACTGGCCCTGTTTTAGTAGAAGTAAATGTTCACGCAGTAGGAGAAATGCCTCGTTACTTTGCTCCACCTCCTTATGCTTTGAATGATTGAAATGTTTGAAATGCCGGGAGAACTTTCAGAGTTCACAATATACTTCTTAATAATTGCGAGTATGGTGACCTCCTTTATAAGTTCTGCTTTTGGAATTGGTGGTGGAGCTGTCCTAATAGGTTTGTTAGCTATTAAACTCCCACCTATTGCTTTGTTACCAATACATGGTGTTGTTCAAATAGGATCTAATTTCGGTAGAACCCTTATATTTCTAAAAGATATAAAAAGTGACGTATTAATTCCTTTTAGCATAGGAACTATTTTAGGATCTATACTTGGCGGAACATTTTTTGTCCAAATAGAGCCTTGGTTACTTCAATTAATTGTTGCTTTATTTATTCTTTGGTCCGTTTTTGGAAAAATCCCGGCTATTGGTGCAACTCACGTAGTTTTTGGTGGAATGTTTTCAGGTTTTTTTACAATGTTTTTTGGTGCTTCAGGAACTTTAGTAGCAGGCATGGTAAAGACTATGAAACTAGAGCCAGTAAAACATACAGCTACTCACTCAGCATTAATGACAATACAACATTTGATAAAGGTAGTAATATTTGGTTTTGTAGGTTTTGTTTACGCTGATTATTTTCTTCTCATTACTGCAATGATTGTGAGTGGTTTTGCAGGGACGGTAATCGGTAAAAAAATTTTAGTAAACTTTGGTAAAAAATATTTTAAATTAGTACTTAATATTATCCTAACTTTAATAGCATTAAACCTTATATGGAATGCAATTAAAATGAGTGGTTACTCAATAAGTATTTAGTCTTTGTGTCTAATTATCAAACTATATAAATAAGGACCACAAAGACCTAAGAATGCTAGTATTAAAAAAAATGCTGCAAGTGGTTGAGCAAATATCATCCACCACTGACCATCATACATTTTTAGAGAATGTTGGAGATTAGTTTCTACCATTTCACCTAAAATCAAACCCACAGCGATAGGAGCAACTGCAAAGCCATGTCTTCTTGCAAAAAATCCAATCACACCAAAAATAAGAGCTATCCAAACATCAATTAAAGATTGTGATAGAGCGTATGCTCCTATTACTGATAAAGCAAAAACTATAGGCCATAATATCGAGATTGGAACCAGAGAAACTCGTGCAAAGAGTCTTGCAGCATAAAGACCCATAGCCATAAACATCAGGTTTGCTAAAAGCATTGACCCAAAAATTTGGTATACTTTTTCAACTTGTTCAGTAAACAAGTAAGCTCCCGGTCTAAGCCCATGAACCATTAGACCAACTAAAATGATCGCAGTTGTACCACTACCAGGTATTCCTAGTACCATTGTTGGCACCATTGCGCCTCCTGTTGCAGCGTTATTAGCTGCCTCAGCCCCAGCTATACCTTCAACAGATCCTTTCCCAAACTCTTCTTTGTTTTTAGACCATCTTTTTGCTTCTGAGTAACCAATCATGGAGGCGACTGTAGCCCCTTCTGCGGGAAGAACGCCAATAAAGGTTCCTATACCGCACGACCTCAAAATAGTTTTCCAAATTCTCTTATAATCTTCTTTTGTAGGCAACTTAACAGCTTTTAATGCCACTGTTTCAACAATTTTATTTACCATCTTTGATTGAACTAGCAATTCTGAAATAGCAAAAAGTCCTATGAAAACTGGAACGAAGGATAGACCCTCATATAAATCATAATTTCCAAACATAAATCGTTCTATTGCTGTTACTCTTTCCGCACCAATAGTAGATAGCCAAACGCCAAAGATACCACCAATTAGGTTTTTGACAGCACCGCCTGCACTGATGCTTGCAAGCATTGAAAGTCCAAAAATTGTTAATGCAAAATATTCTGGTGGACGAAATTCATAAGCAACTCTAGCTAATAAAGGTGCTGCAATACACAAGACAATAACTGAAAACACACCACCAACTGTGCTTGACACAACTGCGATTCCAAGAGCCCTTCCTGCTTCACCTTTTTGTGCTAATGGATATCCATCAAAGGTTGTAGCAGCAGCAGCTGAAGTTCCAGGGGTATTAATTAAAATAGCGGTTATAGACCCAGCAAAGGTTGCTGATACATAAATTGTTGATAAAACAGCAATAGCCTGAACAGGTTCCATAGTAAGAGTGAAAGGTAGTAATAATGCTGCGCCTGTAGTCGCGCCAAGACCTGGTAATACTCCTATTATTACACCCAAAACAGTTGTAGCAAAAATTAATCCTAATAAGTAGGGGTCAGTAAATACCGAACCCATAGCAGAAAGTGCTTCAATCATAACCTTTAAACCTAACCATAATAAATGTTTGTCAGCCAACCTCTAGGGAATCTTACTTGTAGGACGTAATCAAAAAGGAGAAATACTGAAAGAGGTGTTACAATTGCGTTCACAAAAGAAATCCATACTTTTTTTTGTCCCCAAGTTAAACCCATTAAAAACATTACTACTGGAATAGCAACAAACATATCTCCACTTACTTTAACCATAATATAAAATATTAAAAAAAGTAACATGCTGGACCATGTTGGAAATTTTTCAAGTTCTACTTCCTTTGGGTAAGTTTTATAGAATTGTAAAGAAAGGATCGCAACTAGCATTAAATTAATTACCATTAAAAAAATAGGAAATGACCTTGCTTGCATACTATCACCAACGATCATTTCCGGAGAAGTCTCTAACTGTAATGATAAGTATATTACTACGAATGAGAATAGAGTTAGAAACAACGGAATTATATATAATTTTTTTTTCATAACAAAGCTTTCAGATGCCCCAATTAAGGGGCATCTAAACTGTTCAAATTTATTTAAGTAATCCCATAGCTTTTAAAGCAGGTCCAAATTCACCAACCATGAATTTGATTTGCTTTCCCCAAGGACCAGAAGGTTGTGGAGAAGTGTTATCTAATCCAGAATTAGCAAGATAAGCTTGATACATTGAATGTTTCATTGCTTTTGATAGACCTTTTTCCATCTCAGCCACTCTTGCCGGATCAACACCTTTATGTGTTACAAAGCCTCTAGTAGTTGATAAAACAAGATCAATACCCATTGATTTAGCTGTTTTAGCTTTAGGTATTGGCGCCATAGCATTTTCACCTAAAATAACTAAAGGACATAAGTCACCGGCATCAATTGGACCACCAGCTTCAGATAAATTTAAAACTCCAACGTCAACAGCACCAGCTACAACTTGAGTAGCAAGTTCTCCTCCACCTTTGAAAGGAATATACTTAGGCATTGGTTGTCCAAGCTTTTTTGCAAATAAGAATGCCGTAATATGGTCAATTGTACCTGTATGAGTTCCACCAAATGCAATTTTATCACCTTTTTTCATTCCAGCAACAAACGCTTCAGGGGTTTTGTATGGGCTAGTTTTACAATTTACCATCAATATTTGAGGATCATTTGTACCTCTAGCTATAGGGGCCATATCTTCAACTTTTAACTTTGTTTTTCCCATAGCCATAGTAATTGCGTGACCAACAGTAAAAGTTAAAATTGTGTTTCCATCAGCAGGTCTTGTCATAAAATAGTTCATAGCTGCAGCACCACCGCCACCTCTTTTATTAACGACAACCATATCTTGCTTTAAAACTCTTCTTGAACGAAGCATCATCATTCTTGAGTTAACGTCAGTACCACCACCGGCACCCGCATGAGTTACGACTTCAATAGCAGGTTTTTTGGCAGCTAAAGATGGACCTGTAGTAAAAGCAATAGCAGAAACTATAGCAGCT